>JBASTF010000790.1:0-1949 GCA_049274755.1 Rubrivivax sp.
GTGCGCACCGACGACAAAGCGCCGCCGTAGCGGCCGAAGGGGGTGCGTTGGGCGTCGCAGATGAAGGCTTGGGTCGTCATGGTGGTCCATCGATGAGAGGAACGGCGGTCACGGCCTGCACGTCGGCGCGGCTCAGGCCGTTGAAGGCCTCGACCAGCTTGACGCCGGCGGCGGTGATGTCGAGCACGGCGATGTCGGTGTAGACGCGGCTCACGCAGCCGGGGGCCGTGAGCGGGTAGGTGCAGGCGGGAACGATTTTGCTCTCGCCGCTTTTCGTGGTGTGTTCCATCATCACGAAGGTCCTCTTCGCACCGATGGCCAGGTCCATCGCGCCACCGACGGCGGGAATGGCGTCGGGCGCGCCGGTGTGCCAGTTCGCCAGGTCGCCGGCGGCGCTGACCTGGAAGGCGCCGAGCACGCAGATGTCCAGGTGGCCGCCACGCATCATCGCGAAACTGTCGGCGCTGTGGAAAAACGCGCCGCCCGCTTTCAGCGTCACCGGGTGTTTGCCGGCGTTGATCAGCTCCGGGTCTTCGTCGCCCGCTGCCGGCGCCGGGCCCATGCCGAGCAGGCCGTTTTCGCTGTGCAGCAGCACCTCGCGTTCGGCCGGCAGGTGGTTGGCCACCAGGGTCGGCAGGCCGATGCCGAGGTTGACGATGGCGCCTTCGGGAATGTCCTGGGCGACACGGGCCGCCATCTGGTCGCGGTTGAGCTTCAGCATGGGTCAGACCTTCACGATGCGCTGCACGAAGAGGCCGGGCGTGACGATGGCCTCGGGGTCGAGTTCGCCCAGCGGCACGACCTCGTGCACCGAGGCCACGGTGAGCTTGGCGGCCGTGGCCATCAGCGGCCCGAAGTTGCGTGCCGTCTTGCGGTAGACCAGGTTGCCCCAGCGGTCGCCGCGTTCGGCATGGATCAGCGCCACATCGCCGTGCAGCGGGCTTTCCAGCACATAACCGCGGCCGTTGATGCTGCGTGTCTCCTTGCCTTCGGCGAGCAGCGTGCCGTAGCCGGTGGGCGTGAAAAAGCCGGCTATGCCGGCGCCGGCGGCACGCAGGCGTTCGGCCAGGTTGCCCTGGGGCACGAGTTCGAGCTCGATCTTGCCGGCGCGGTACAGCGCGTCGAAGACCTGCGAATCGGCCTGGCGCGGGAACGAGCAGACGATCTTGCGCACACGCCCGGCTTTCAGCAGCGCCGCCAGCCCGGTTTCGCCGTTGCCGGCGTTGTTGTTGACGATGGTGAGTTCACGTGCGCCCTGGGCGATCAGCGCGTCGATCAGCGCTGCAGGCTGGCCCGCGGCACCGAAGCCGCCGACCATCACGGTGGCGCCGTCGGGCACGCCGGCCAGCGCGGCAACGAGATCGGGGACCTGTTTGTCGATCATGATGTTCTAAATGCGAACATTGGTGCGATGAAAGAACATTGTAAACCCGGCCGGGTGATCAGCCGTGACATCCGGGTCACGGATGTATCTGCCCGGCGTCATCGTTCAAGTTGGCAGGCCGTCCGCCGAAATGACGCATGTGGGCCGTGTCTGCGCGGCCCCTGCTGTCCATAGCCCAGGAACCTCCGATGTCACCCACGATTGCCGTCCAAGACCTGCGTGTCGGCATGTACGTCCATCTGGACCTCGGATGGATGGCGCATCCGTTCCCGCTGTCGAGTTTCCGCATCGCCTCGGCCGACCAGATTGCGATCATCCGCAACCTGGGGCTGAAGCAGCTGCGCTGGGTGCCGGAGAAGAGCGAACTCGAGCCGGCACCGCCGGAGCATGGTGCCGACAGCGAACCGCCGATCACCTACACCGGCAGCGTCGAGCAGGAAGAGACGCTGGAGCAGGCCGCCGTGCGGCTGCGCCGCGAGCAGCTGGCCGAACAGCGTGCGGCCACGCTGCTGTGTGAACGCCAGTACGGCGAAGCCGGCCGCGCCTGGCGCGAAGCCACCGATGC
>JBASTF010000791.1:0-2758 GCA_049274755.1 Rubrivivax sp.
GCGCAGCGGCGACGAACCCGACCGCGACACCGTGCAGCAGGCGCTGGTGCGCGCCGGCGGCGTGGTCGCACAGGCCGCGGCCGAACTCGGCCTGTCGCGCCAGGCCTTGTACCGGCGCATGGAACGCCACGGCATCGGCAAATCATGAGCATTCGTTTGCGGCTGTGGCTGCTGGCCACGCTGGTGGCGGCGCTGGCCACCACACTGGCGCTGCTGGTGCTGTCGCTGACCGGCGAGTCCGGGCTGGCGCGTGCTGCCGGCATCGTCGGCGGTGCCGTTGTCGGGGCGCTGCTGCTGGAACGGCTGGCGGCGCCGGCGCTGTCGCTGTTCCGTGCGCTGGCCGGCACCGTCACTGCCTACCGCGACGGCGACTTCGCCTTCGACATCGCCTGGCCGCACGACGACGAACTGCGCGAACTCGTGAACGCGCACAACACGCTGGGCCAGACGCTGCGTGAACAGCGGCTGGGCCTGGTGCAGCGGGAACTGCTGCTGGACACGATGGTGCAGAACACGCCGGTGGCGATGCTGCTGTCGGCCGAAGGTGGGCGCATCGCCTTCGCCAACCTGGCGGCGCGGCGCCTGCTGCACGGCGGTCGGCCGCTCGAAGGCCTGGCACTGGACGTGGTGGTGGCCACGCAGCCGGCACCGCTGGCCGAAGCACTGCGCAGCGGCCACGACGGCCTGTGCACGGTGCCCGGTGCCACGGCCGACGACGACGAGGAAGAGACCTTCCACATCGCACGCAAGGAGTTTGTGCTCAACGGCAGGCCGCACCGGCTGCTGCTGCTGCGCCGCTTCACCGGCGAACTGCGTCGGCAGGAGGTACGCACCTGGAAGAAGGTCATCCGCGTCATCAGCCACGAACTGAACAACTCGCTGGCGCCGATCGCGTCGATGGCGTTTTCGGCGCGTGAACTGCTGCGCCGCGGCCAGCACGAACGCCTGCCCGAGGTGCTGGCAGCCATCGGTGAACGGGCCCACCACCTCGAAGCCTTCGTGCGTGGTTATGCCGACGTGGCCAAGTTGCCGGCGCCACGCCCGGAGCCGATTGCCTGGGCGCCGTTTGTGCAGCGGCTGCAGCAGCAGCTGCCGTTCCAGACCGCCGGCAGCGCACCCGGGCGGCCGCTGCAGGCCGACCCGGCGCAGCTGGAGCAGGCCTTGATCAACCTGCTGAAAAACGCCCACGAGTCCGGTTCGGCGGCCGAGGCCATCACGCTGCGGGCCTTGGCGCTGCCCGGCGAGTGGCGCATCGAGGTGCTGGACCGCGGCGGCGGCATGAGCGAAGCCGTGCTGTCCCAGGCCCTGGTGCCGTTTTATTCCACCAAACGCGGTGGCTCGGGCCTGGGTCTGGCCCTGGTGCGCGAGATCGTCGAAGCCCATGGCGGCCGCATCGCGCTGGCGCAGCGCGAGGGCGGGGGCACGGGGGTGACGCTGGTGCTGCCCGGCTGACGGCCTTGAGGGCTTTGGGGGTTGACGCGCCCGGGCACGGCAACGACGCTGCACGTCCCGCCAACAACGCAGCGACAACAACACCATGGAGACCCGCGTCTACTACGCCACCAACCGCGGCCACGAAGGCCCGGAGCGTTTCCAGCCCACCGGCTACGGCAAGAACTTCTCCAGCGACGGCATGGAGAACCTGCGTTTCGGCCGCGTCAGCTTCGAGGCCGACGATGCCGAGGTGCAACGGCTGCTGGCACAGCAGCGGGCCCACACCGGCATCGGCGATGGCGAGGCGTTGCAGGACTACTTTGCCGCCTGTGTCGGCAACAGCCAGCGCATCCAGGCCTATGCGGAGAACATTCCCGAAGCCGGCGTCAGCGAAAAGGCGCAGGCCGACGCGAAGCTGGGTTCGGCCGCGATGTTCGACGACCTGCAGCGCGACATGGCCGAGGGCCGCGACATGCTGGTCTTCATCCACGGCTACAACGTCAGCTGGGCCGAGGCCGTGGGCAGCGCGGCGGCGCTGGAGGCGATGCTGAACCACCCCGGCGCCGGTGGTGCCGGGCCGCTGCAGCCGGTGCGTGTGGTGCTGTTCACCTGGCCCAGCAACGGCCAGGCGCTGCCCTTCGTCAGCTACAAGAGCGACCGCAGCGATGCCGTGGCCTCGGGCGGCGCCGTCGGCCGCGCGCTGCTGAAGACACGCGACTTCCTGCATGCCCTGGGCCGCGAACGCCGCAAGGAAGCCGGCGACGTGAAACGCGAGCGCGACCGGCTGGCGGCACTGGGCCTGCGCGACAGCGAGCTCGACCGCATGGTGGCGCAGTACGAGGCGACGCAGCTCTGCGGCCAGAAGCTGCACCTGCTGGCGCATTCGATGGGCAGCTTCGTGCTGCAGAACGCGCTCGGCCGCATCTGGGACAACAGCCCCGGCTCGTCGCTGCCGCGGCTGTTCGACCAGGTGTTCCTGTGTGCCGCCGATGTCGACGACGACGTGCTCGAAGCCGGGCAGCCGATGGAGCGCCTGCACCAGCTGAGCAACCGTGTCTGGGTCTACCACAACGCCAACGACCGCGCGCTGACGGTCAGCGACTACACCAAGGGCAACCCCGACCGCCTGGGCCAGCGCGGCGCAGCGCGGCCGCAGCAACTGCACCAGAAGGTGGCCCAGGTGGACTGCAGTGCGCTCGTCACCGGGCTCACGCAGCACAGCTACTACGCCAACGGGCGTGTCAACCGCGACATCCGGCTGGCGCTGCAAGGCATGGAGCCCGGTGCCGCGCTGCGTGCGCTGAAGTCCGGCGACATGCCGGGG
>JBASTF010000792.1:0-1504 GCA_049274755.1 Rubrivivax sp.
CCGATGGCCGCACCAGCGCCGGCCGCACCCGTTCTGACGCGCATCACGCTGGCCGAGCGCTCCACGACTGCCAATGCGCCGGCTGCTGCCTCGAACGCGGCCACGGCCGGCAGCGGCGGCGTGCGCACCGTCTCCACCTTCCTGCCGGTCAGTTTCACGCGCGGAACCCTGCTCGGGGGCCTGGATGCGCCGACAGGCGGCCAGTCGCAGTCGAACCCGCACCCGGTACTGATCCGCCTGTCGGACAACTCGGTGCTGCCGAACCGCTTTCGCGGCGAGTACCGCGACTGCTTCGTGATCGCCGCCGGCTACGGTGACATCAGCTCCGAGCGCGCGTATCTGCGCACCGAGAACCTGTCCTGCGTGCGCGCCGACGGCGCAGCACTGGAAGTCAAGATCCAGGGCAGCGTCTACGGCGAGGACGGCAAGGTCGGCATGCGCGGCCGCCTGGTCACCAAGCAAGGCCAGATGCTCGCCAATGCACTGCTGGCCGGCATCGTCAGCGGCATCGGGCAAGGCGTCTCCACCGCGTCCACGACCTACAGCACCTCGGCGCTCGGCACGATCGCGAGCGCCTCCGGGTCCGACGCCTACCGCGCCGGCATCGGCAGCGGCGTCGGCAAGGCGCTGGACCGGCTCGCGCAGTACTACATCAAGCTGGCCGAGAACACCTTCCCGGTCATCGAGGTCGATGCCGGCCGCGAGATCGACGTCGTGATCACCAAGGGCGTGCGCATCGACGTGCCGATGACCGCCGCAGCTGACCGCAACGCCCGCGCCGACGTGGCGCCCGGCGAACGCTACCTGGAGGATTCCGATGATGGCAACTACTGACCACCGGCGCGTGCGCCGGTGGGCGAGCTTCACCCTGCTCGCGGGCATGGCCGCGACAGGACTTCCGAGCGCGGCCGCAACACCCGATGAAGCGCGGCTGCTCGCGACGCTGAAGAAGGCGCACCCCGGCACGCAGTTCAGCCGGGTCGTTCGCTCGCCGGTGAACGACGTCTACGAGGTCTGGATGAACGGCAACGTCGCCTTCGTCTCGGCCAGGAACCCGCGCTACTTCATCTTCGGCCGCGTGTTCGACACGCAGACGATGAAGGACCTGACGGGCCCGAAGCTGGCGATGGCGGCCCAGGCTTCAGGCACGGCGCAGGCCGCACCGGCGCCCGCGCCGGTGTCCTTCGACCACTTGCCTCTCGCCGACGCGATCAAGACCGTGCGCGGCAACGGGCAGCGCAAGGTGGCGGTTTTCAGCGACCCGGCCTGCGGTTTCTGCCAGCGGCTCGAACCCGAGCTGGCCCGTCTGACCGACGTCACCGTCTACACCTTCCTCGTGCCCTTCCAGGGCCAGTCCAAGCCGATCGCGGTGTGGTGCGCCGCCGACCGCGAGCAGGCCTGGCAGCGGCTGATGCTGCAAGGTGACGCCTCGCTGCTCAACACCAGTGGCACCTGCGACCACCCCGTCGATCGCAACCTGGCGCTGGCCCACCGCCTCGGCGTG
>JBASTF010000793.1:0-1919 GCA_049274755.1 Rubrivivax sp.
CGCCTATCCCAGCCGGCCACGGCGGCGGCGAGCAGCGGCGCGCCCAGCGCCATCACGAAGGCGGCCACCGTGATCAGCTGGCCGCCCACGGCCACCGAGACCTGCAGCGAACGCACCAGGTCGTTCAGCGCGCCGGGCGCCACCATCACGCCGCAGCCGATGGCGAAGTTGCCGGCCAACAGCGCCCGGCTCGCCGCTGGCAGGCTCATCCGCGGATGACCTTCAGCGCTTCCGGGTTGACGATGTGGGTCGGGCTCTTGTTGACGAAGTTGACGACGTTGTCGAACGCCGCGCCGAAGTACAGCTCGTAGCTGTCCTGCTCGACATAACCGATGTGCGGCGTGCAGACGGCGTTTTCCAGGCGCAGCAGCGGGTGGCCCTGCAGGATGGGTTCACTCTCGAACACGTCGACGGCGGCCATGCCGGGCCGGCCCTTGTTCAGCGCCGAGACCAGGGCGTTTTCCTCGACGAGTTCGGCGCGCGAGGTGTTGACGAACAGTGCTGTCGGTTTCATGCGCGAGAGGTCGTCGAGCGTGACGATGCCGCGGGTTTGATCGTTCAGCCGCAGGTGGATGCTGAGCACGTCGCACTGCGCGAAGAAGGCCTCGCGGCTGTCGGCGGCCTGCAGGCCGTCGGCACGGGCTTTGTCGCGTGAAGCCTCGCGGCCCCAGACCACCACGTCCATGCCAAAGGCGCGGCCATAGCCCGCCAGCAGCTGGCCGATCTTGCCGTAGCCCCAGATGCCCAGCGTCTTGCCGCGCAGCACCATGCCGACGCCGAAGTTCGGCGGCATGCCTGCGGCCTTCAGCCCGCTCTGCTGCCAGGCCCCGTGTTTCAGGTTGCCGATGTACTGCGGCAGCCGGCGCATGCTGGCCATGATCAGCGCCCAGGTCAGCTCGGCCGGCGCCACCGGCGAACCCACGCCTTCGGCGACCGCGATGCCCAGGCGGGTGCAGGCCTCGACGTCGATGTGCGGGCCGACCTTGCCGGTCTGCGAGATCAGCTTCAGCTTCGGCAGCTTCTCCAGCAGCGCACGCGGGAACTGCGTGCGTTCGCGGATCAGCACCAGCACGTCGGCGTCACGCAGCCGCACCGACAGCTGGCCGATGCCCTTGACCGTGTTGGTGAACACCTTGGCGTTCAGCGGTTCCAGCACCGCGGCGCACTTCAGCTTGCGCACCGCGTCCTGGTAGTCGTCGAGGATGATGATGTTCATGTCGCGTGTCTGTCATTTTGCCCGCTCCGGCAGGATTCGCACGGCGCCGGTAGCATGCGCGGCCTTCACTTCGTTACCGGAGACAAACGATGAGTCTTTCGATGTATTCGGCCAGCGTGCCGGTGTTCCAGCGCACGCTGAAAGCCATGCTGGCCTGGCTGGACAAGGCCCAGGCCCATGCCGAGGCGCGCAAGTTCCCGGCCGACAACTACCTGGCGCTGCGCCTGGCGCCGGACATGCTGCCGTTCACGAAGCAGATCCAGATCGCCTCGGACATGATCAAGGGTTGTGTCGCCCGCCTGGCCGGCCAGGAGGTGCCGAAGTGGGACGACGGCGAGGCCACGCTGGACGACCTGCGGGCCCGCATCCGCAAGACGCTGGACTACGTGGCCGGCTTCGAGGCGGCGCAGATCGACGGCAGCGATGGCCGCGAGATCGTGCTGCAGATGCGCAGCGGCGAGGTCAAGTTCAGCGGCGAGGACTACCTCAAGCACTACGTACTGCCCAACGTCTACTTCCACGCCACCACGACTTACGCGCTGCTGCGCAGCGCCGGCGTGGAACTGGGCAAACGCGACTTCCTGGGCTGAGCTTCAGCCGGCGCGGTCGTTCTGCTGCGCGACCCGAACCTTGGGTGCGGCGGCGGGCTTGGCCGCCGTCTTGCGTGCCGGCGCCTTCGTGGCCGCGGTGCGCGCCGTGGCCT
>JBASTF010000794.1:0-3725 GCA_049274755.1 Rubrivivax sp.
GCACCGATCAGCAGCACCTGCTGGCCGGCCAGCGGCTGGGCCGCGCCTTGTTCGATGTCGTGGATCAGCCCGACGCCGTCGGTGTTGTCGGCGAACCAGCCTTCGCTGTCGAAGCGCAGCACGTTGGCAGCCTGGGCCAGCGCCGCACGTTCGCTGCAGCGCCGCGCCAGCTTCGGTGCCTCCAGCTTGAAGGGCACGGTGACGTTGCAGCCACGGCCGCCATCGGCTTCGAAGGCATGCACGGCGGCTTCGAAGCCGTCCAGCGCACAGAGCACGCGGCCATAGTCCACGGCCTCGCCGGTCTGGTGCGCGAAGGCCGTGTGGATGAAGGGCGATTGGCTGTGTGCCACGGGGTTGCCGAGCACGGCGTAACGGTCTGGGTTCATCGTGTGGTGGCGCTGCTCAGCGTCGTCTCGAGGCCGTCTTCGCGTGTGAAGCGGAAGCGCGAGGTGACGACGATCTGGTCGGCCTGGCGGCGCATGGCCGCGCTGAAGGGGCCGAAGGGGCTGGCGGCGCGCACGATGGCCACCGCCTGCTGGTCGAGCTGGCGCGAGCGGCTGGGGCGCACGATCTCGGTGTCGACGACACGGCCCAGCGCGTCGACGGTGACGTTCATCGTCAGCTCGCCGTACAGCTTCTTGCCCTGCGACTCCGGGAAGTTGCGCGTGCCGCGGTCTTCGATGCGCCGGCGCAGCGCGTCGTAGTACAGCGCATAGACCTCTTCACGGGTGGCCGGGCTGATGTAGCGTTTTTTCGGCCGCGCGTTTTCTTCGTTGATGCGCTTTTCGATCTCGGCCAGCAGCCGCAGCAGTTGCTGGCGGCGTTCGTCCTGCTCACGTTCCTGCGGCGAACCGCTGTCGCGCCGCGGGTCGGGTGGCGGCAGTGCCGCGATCTCGCGCCGGATCTGCGCCAGCAACTGCTGCTGCTGTTCCTGCAGCTGGTCGATCTTGCGTTTGGCGTCGTCGGCCGCGTCGCCGATCTGCACCGCCGGCGCTGGTGGCAGCGGCGACGTGGCGCGGCCCTTGGCCGCTTCGCCGCCACCGGCCAGGTTGGCCTGGGCGATGGCCTGGGCCTGCGTCGGCGCCTCGTTGGACTTGGCGTTGACGAGGATGACCTCCAGCGGCGTGTCGCGGAACACGCGGTTCAGTGCCTCGGGGTCGACAAAACGCACCGTCAGCAGCGCCGCATGCACAACGGCCGAAGCGGCCAGTGCCCATTGCAGCGCCGACAGATCAGGCAGCCGCATGGCCTTCGGCAGGGGGCGCCGCGTCGGCACCGCCGTCGGCCATGTCGATGGCCAGCGTCAGCGGGCCCGAGCCGGCCACGTCGGCTTCCTCGTCGTCCAGCGCCGCGTCGTCGGCCGCCGCCGGCTGGTCTTCGATGCGGGCGGCCAGTGTCGCGTGCAGGTCCAGCGTCAGCAGGTCGATGCCGGTCACACGCGCCCGCACCTTGGCGCCGCGCGGCAGGTTTTCGGTGCCGGGCACGCGGAACACCAGCGGCAGCGTCTCGGCGCGCACCAGGCCGTCCTTCATCACCGCGGCCTCGAGTTCGGTGACGCCGTTCTGTTCCAGCCAGCGCAGCGTCCAGAAACGTTCGATGCCGTGCTGGAAGTCGTTGTAGGCCGTGTAGGCGGCGTCGAACCCGGAGATCACGGAGAACAGCGCCGCGTCCTTGGGCTTGAACGGCGCAGCCAGCGCCGCGGTGCGGCCGTGGCGTGCGCAGGCGATGATCTGCCACTGGTTCACCAGGTCCACATAACGCCGCAGCGGGCTCGTCGCCCAGGTGTACTGCGCCACGCCCATGCCGGCATGCGGCAGCGGCTTCGTGCCCATGCGCACCTTGATGCCCGGCGCCAGGCTGGCCTGGCTGCGGTAGATGCCGGGCACGCCGTTGTCGGCGATCCAGCCGCCCCAGCTGCTGTTGGCCAGGATCATCGCCTCGGCGACGATCAGGTCCAGCGGTGCGCCGCGTTTGCGCGTGCCGATCTGCACCTGCTCGCTGCCGTCGGGTTCGCCGCTGTTGCCCAGCAGGCGGAAGTTGTAGTCCGGGCGGTTGAAGATCTCGGGCTTGCCCCGCACCTGCTCGCGCTTGGCCTTCAGGTGGCGCGCCAGGCGGAACGCAAACGCCAGCTCCTGTGCAAACGGGTAGTCGGCCACGGCCTCGCCGTTCAGGCTGGCTTCGGTGATGACCTCGTCGAGCTGGTCGTGGCGCAGGTTGGCGGCGATCGGCACCTGCTCCAGCCGCGTTTCGCTGGCCTTGATCTCCAGCGTGGCTTCGTCCAGCCGCACGTACAGGCTGACGGCCGGGCAGGCGCGGCCCTCGGTCAGCGTGTAGGCCTGCACCACCTCGTCGGGCAGCATCGTCAGCTTCCAGCCCGGCATGTAGACGGTGGACAGGCGTTCGCGCGCCACCTTGTCCACCGGCGAATCGGGCAGCACGGCCAGCCCGGGCGCGGCGATGTGGATGCCGAAGACGATCTCGCCGCTGCCCAGGCCGGTGATCGACAAGGCGTCGTCGATCTCGGTGGTCTGCGAATCGTCGATCGAAAAGGCTTGCACCGCGGCCAGCGGCAGTGTGTCCTTGATCGGCGGCGCCGTCAGCGCCGGGAAGCCGGCGCCATGCGGGAACTGCTCGAACAGGAAACGTTTCCAGTGGAACTGGTAGGGGCTGGCGATGGCGCCGGCATCCTTCAGCAGGTCCAGCGGCGCCCGCTGTGCACGTTTGGCGGCTTCGACGACGGCCTTGTACTCGGGCCCGTTTTTGTCGGGCTTGAAGAGGATCTTGTAGAGCTGCTCACGCACCGGCGCCGGGCATTGGCCGGCGACGATCTCAGCGGCCCAGGCCTCGATCTGCGCCGCGATCTGCTTCTTGCGTTCGATGCCCAGCAGCGCCGCCTTCACCGTTTCTTCGCTGGCCTTGCGGAACTGGCCCTTGCCGAGGCGGCGGAAATAGTGCGGCGCCTCGAACAGGCGGAACAGCGCGGCCGCCAGTTTCTCGGGGCCGGCCGCGGCGTCGAAGTAGTCGCGCGCCAGGTCGGCGAAGCCGAAGTCGGTGTCGGGCGCGAATTCCCAGGCCAGGTCCAGATCGATGTCGGCGGCCAGCGTCTGCGCGGCGCGCAGCAACTCGGCCGGCGCCGGCTTGTCGAAGCGCAGCATCACGTTGGCCGCCTTGACCTTCACACGCTTGCCGGAGTCCAGCTCCACCTGCAGTGAAGCCTCGGCCTCGGACATCAGCCGGCCGGCGTGGAATTTCCCGGCCTCGTCGAACAGAACGTACATCCAGCGATTGTCGCCGCTCAGCCGACCAGCCTCAGGAATCGCAGGACATGGGGCAGGTGTTCATCGAAGTCCGACAAGGCATGGTCGCTGCCGTCGATCAGCCGCAGCTGTGCGCCGGCGTAGCGGGCCTGCATCTCGTGCCAGTCCAGCAACTCGTCGCCCTTGGCGATGACGGCCAGGATGCGCTCGGGCCGCGTGAGTGCCGGCACCGCGATGGCACGCAGTTCGTCGACGTACTCGGCGCGGAAGAAGAAGCGCTCTTCCGGTGTGTGGAAGGCCGTCTGCTCGCCGATGTGGGCTGCCAGGTCGCGTGCCGGGTCCACGGCCGGGTTCATCACCACGGCCGGCCAGCCTGTGGCCTCGGCCACCGCCGTGGCGTAGAAGCCGCCGAGTGAACTGCCCAGCACCACCGAGCTGGCGGCCGGCCAGGCGGCGATGCCCTGGTGC
>JBASTF010000795.1:0-2619 GCA_049274755.1 Rubrivivax sp.
GCCTTGGGGCGGCCCGGCGGCGGCTGATGGCCAAGAAGGACAAACACGTCAGCGAAACCCCGGCGACGCAGGCCTTGCGCCGTGCCGGCATCACGTTCAGCGAACACCCATACGACTACGTGGACCGCGGCGGCACCGCGGAATCGGCCCGCCAGCTCGGTGTGCCCGAGCACGTGGTCGTGAAAACGCTGGTGATGCAGGACGACAAGGCGCAGCCGCTGATCGTGCTGATGCATGGCGACAAGCAGGTCAGCACGAAGAACCTGGCGCGCGACATCGGCGCCAAGGCCGTGCAGCCCTGTGCGCCCGAGGTGGCGCAGCGGCACAGCGGCTACCTGGTCGGCGGCACCTCGCCGTTCGGCACGAAGAAGGCGATGCCGGTCTACGTCGAGGCCACGGTGCTGGAACTGGCGCGCATCTACATCAACGGCGGGCGGCGCGGCTACCTGGTCGGCATGGCGCCGGCCGTGCTGCAGCAGCTGCTGGACGCGAAGCCGGTGTGCTGCGCGCTCTGAAGACGCGGAAAGACTAGGGCACAAACGCCGCCGCCAGCGCCTCGGGCGTGACTGGCTTGCGCAGCAGCGGCACACCTTCGGGCAGGGCGCCGAAACGCTGCAGCTCGTCGTCGCTGTGGCTGGTGGCGAGCACGATGCGCATGTTGCGTGTGGCCGGGTTGCTGCGCAGCTGGCGGATCATCGCCAGCCCGTCCATGCCCGGCAGGTCGATGTCGGTGATCAGCCAGTCGGGCACCTCGCGGCCGGCGTCCAGCAGGGCGGCGAAGCCGTCGCCGAACACCCGCAGCTGCGCCTGCGGCTTCAGCTCACCGAGCTGGGCCTCGAGCACCGCTGCGGTGACGGCGTTGTCCTCGACGAGCATGATGGATTCAGCCAGGGCATTGCCCTGGCCGAAACGCGAGCTGCGCTCGTCGACCATGCGGTCGACGGCGTCGGCGTCGAGGCGGCGGTGCCCGCCCATCGTCTTCCAGGCCGGCAGGTGGCCGGCGTCGACCCATTTCTGGATCGTCTGTGGTGACACCCCCAGGCGTTCCGCCGCCTGGGCCGTGGTTATCGATTTCTTCTGCATGCAGTCGTAGCCATCGGGTCGTGACCTCTCCCTGCCTGTGTTCTCGCTCGAATGCAAACATTCTGGCCGACAACAGGTGGATTGCGTGTCATTTCTTTGTGAAGCAACGCCGGACTGAGGCCATGTCGTGGCCCGCGGCCCCGGCCAAAGCCCCCCAGCCGGCCGACGTAAACTCGCGGCATGCATGGATTGGCCCTCATCGTCGCCCTGGCGGCGTCCTACCTGATCGGTTCGCTGTCGTTTGCCGTCATCGTCAGCCGCTCGATGGGCCTGGCCGACCCGCGCAGCTACGGCTCGAAGAACCCCGGCGCCACCAACGTGCTGCGCTCGGGCAACCGCGCGGCCGCGGTGCTGACGCTGGCCTTCGACGCGCTGAAGGGTTATGTCCCGGTGCTGCTGGTGCTGATCTTCGGCCCGCGTTTCGGCCTCGGCGAAACGGCTGCGGCCTTTGCCGGGCTGGCAGCTTTTCTCGGCCACCTGTGGCCTGTGTTTTTCCGCTTCCAGGGCGGCAAGGGCGTGGCCACGGCGGCCGGTGTCTTGATGGCGGTCAACCCCGGGCTGGGCCTCGCGACGCTGCTGTCCTGGGTGCTGGTGGCGGCATTTTTCCGCTATTCGTCGCTGGCCTCGCTGGTGGCCGCGGCCTTTGCGCCGTTCTACCAGGCGCTGATCTGGGGCGTGGAGCCGGCCTTGCTGGCGATTGCCGTGATGAGCCTGCTGCTGGTCTGGCGCCACGAAGGCAACATCCGCAAGCTGCTGGCCGGCACCGAATCCAAGCTCGGGCAGAAGGCCGCGGACAAGGCCGGCGGCAAAACTGCAGCAGCGCACGCCGCGCCGCATTCTCACAAGCATCCCAAGGGACACAAGTCATGACGATCCAGCGTTTCGACGTCGGCACCCGGCTGTCGGAAATGGCCGTGCACAACGGCGTCTGCTACCTCGCCGGCCAGGTGGCGGCCGACGACAGCCAGGACATCGCCGGCCAGACCCGGCAGGTGCTGGCCGCCATCGACGCGCTGCTGGCGCGTGCCGGCAGCGACAAGAGCAAGCTGCTGCGTGTGCAGATCTTCATCGCCGACCTGGCCGACTTCCCGGCGATGAACGCCGTCTGGGAAGCCTGGCTGCCGGCCGGCCATGCACCGCCGCGTGCCACGGTGCAGGCCGCGCTGGCCAAACCGAGCTGGAAGGTCGAACTGGTGGTGACGGCCGCGCTGTAACACGGGCTGCGGCGCCGCGCCGCAGAAAAAGGCCGGCAAACGCCCTGCAGTTTGGGCGTTGGCTGCCGATAGCGCAGGGATGCGAGTTTCTGCGCCCCTCCTTTCCGCCACCCTGTCGTCGTTGCTGCTGCTGACCGCCTGCGGCGGCTGCGGCGGCGGTGCCGCCGCACCCGGTGCCACCGCGGCGTTGCCGGCCACATCGACGACAACCACGTCGTCGGGCAGTGGCAGCGGCGCCGACACCAGCACGCCGACCAGCGGCACGCAGGGCACGACCGGCGGCACGCCCGAGACCAGCACGCCGACGGCCACAACGCCGACC
>JBASTF010000796.1:0-1608 GCA_049274755.1 Rubrivivax sp.
CTGCCCGGCCGCCTGCAATGGACGCTGGGCCTGGACGGCTGGGCGCTGGCGCTGCGCGCCCAGCACGACTGCTGCATCAACGGCACGCTGCTGCTGCGGGTCGAACCGGGCCTGGGCCGGCTGAAGATCACGCTGCCGGCCGCGCCCGGCGCCGTCGGCCAATGGCCGGCCGGCTGGCTGGCCGGCCTGGGCACACCCTTCAACACCTTGCAGCTGGGCGGCAACCTCAGCCTGGCCAGCCAGGGCCTGGTGGCCGAATCGGCCCAGGGCCGCTGGCAGCTCAGCGGCAACGCCGCGCTGTCGCTGCACAACGTGTCCTCGCGTGTGTCGACGCTGGACACGCTGGGCAGCTACCGTCTGGCCATCAACGGCGGCGCTGGTAGCAGCAGCCCTGCCGGTGTTGTGCTGAGCACGCTGGACGGGCCGCTGCAGCTCAGCGGCAGCGGCCAGTGGGCCAGCACCGGCCTGCGTTTCCGCGGCGAAGCCCGCGCGCTGCCGGGCTCGGAAGCCGCGCTGAACAACCTGTTGAACATCATCGGCCGCCGTCAGGGCACGCTGGCCGTCCTCTCGATCGGATGAGCATGACCTCCCCGCGCCACACCACCGCCGTCCTCTGCATCGCCCTGTCCGCCGCGCTGGCGATGCCGCCGCTGTACGCCCAGCCGCGTGGCGGCTCGCGCGCGCCGGTGACGGTGAACTTCGTCAACGCCGACATCGAGGCCGTGACACGCGCCTTCGCGGCGATGATCAACCGTCAGATCGCCGTCGACCCGCGCGTGAAGGGCCAGATGACGGTCTACAGCGAGCAGCCGCAGAGCATCCCCGAGGCCTACCAGGGTTACCTGACGGCGCTGCGCGGCCTGGGCTACGCCGTCGTCGAAAGCGGCGGCCTGCTGAAGGTGGTGCCGGAAGCCGATGCCAAGCTGCAGACCGGCACCGTCTCGGTCGGCGACGTCGGCATCAAGGGCGACCAGGTCATCACGCAGATCTTCCAGCTGCGCTACGAAAACCCGAACAACCTGGTGGCCGTGCTGCGGCCGCTGATCAGCGCCAACAACACGATCAACGCCAACCCGGCGAGCAGTTCGCTGGTCATCACCGACTACGCCGAGAACCTGCAGCGCCTCGCGAAGATCATCGCCGCGCTCGACCAGCCGGCGGCCACCGACCTGGAAGTCATCCCGCTGCAGCATGCGGTGGCGGTGGACATCGCACCGCTGGTGCAGCGCCTGGCCGAAACCAGCGGCACCATGGTGCCCGGCGCGGTGGCCACCGGCGGCGGGCTCAGCGTCGTGGCCGAAGGGCGCAGCAACGCGCTGATCGTGCGTGCACCCAACGCCGCACGCATGGCCGCGGTGCGCGCCACCATCGCCAAGCTCGACCGCCCGTCCAGCGGCATCGGCCCGGCCGGCGGCCTGTGGGTGGTGCACCTGAAAAACGCCGAGGCGGTGAAGCTGGCCACGGTGCTGCGCGCCGCCTTCGCCGGTGTCGGCGGCACCTCGGCCACCGGCACCGGCATCGGCACCGGTACCGGCACCGCCCTCACCATGCCGACGGCCCAGACCGTGCCCAACGTCGGTGCCTCGCGCAGCGACGCCGGCAGCGGCG
>JBASTF010000797.1:0-3648 GCA_049274755.1 Rubrivivax sp.
GCCACGGCCGCCCCTGGAGCGTGGCCATCCGCGACCCGCGCCGCCCCGGCGAGGTCGTGGCCGTGCTGCCGCTGGAGGAGACCTCGATCTCCACCTCCGGCGACTACGAACGATATTTCGAACGCGACGGCGTGCGCCACCACCACATCGTCGACCCCAGCACCGGCCGCTCGCCGGCCGGCGTGCACAGCGTCACCGTGCTCGCACCCGACGGCCTGACCAGCGAGGCGCTGAGCAAGACCGTCTTCGTGCTGGGCATCGAACGTGGCCTGGCGCTCGTCGAATCGGTGCCGGGCTGCGATGCCGTCGTCGTCGATGCTGCCGGCCGCCTGCACCGCACCAGCGGCCTGCTCGACGGCCAGGCGCTGCGCGCCTGAAGCTGCGTCCCCTGAGGAGGAGACCCACCATGCTGACCACCCTGCCCCGCCTTGCCCTGCTCGGCGGCGCCCTGGCCGCTGCACTGCTGGCCGGCTGCTCGAAGAGCGACTCCGTCACCGTCAACGGCGACGTGGCCATCGCCTACGTGAAGCGCTCGACGACGCTGTCGATCAACCCCACCGACGGCACGCCGACAGCCGATGGCGGCGACCTCATCATCCGCGAGCAGTCCAGCCCCAGCGCCGCCGAACACAACGTCACGGCGAAGTTCACGCAGGGCAAGGGCGACGCCTCGGACCCCGAGGTCTCTTACGACGGCAAGAAGATCGTGTTCTCGATGCGCTGCCCGGTCAGCAACACCGTGCAGATCGACGGCCAGCCGGCCTGCACCGGGCGCTGGAACATCTGGGAATACGACATGACGAGCGGCGGCTACGCCGGCGGCAGCTTCCGCCGCCTGACCGGCAGCAGCAACGACGACGACGTCGACCCGGCCTACCTGCCGAACGGCCGCGGCTTCGTCTTCGCATCGAACCGCCAGACCAAGTCGCGCCACTTCCAGATCGACGGCCGCAGCTACTACGCGCTGGACGAGTACGAACGCGAGCGGGTGCTGAACATCCACACGATGGACAACAGCGGCGGCGCGATCCAGCAGATCTCGTTCAACCAGAGCCACGACCGCAACCCGGTGGTGCGCCCCAACGGCGACATCATGTTCTCGCGCTGGGAACACGTGGGCGACCGCAACCGCTTCGCGATCTTCCGCGTCAAGCCCGACGGCACCGACATGTTCGTGCTCTACGGTGCGCAGAGCCCGGGCAACAGCTTCCTGCATCCGCGCGACATGGACCCGGCCGGGGCCTACAAGGGCTTCGTCGCCAGCTCGCTGATGGCGCTGTCGCGCACGCAGGAAGGCGGCTCGCTGATGTTCATCGACGCCGCGAACTATTCCGAACACAACACGCCGGCCAACGCGACGATCAAGTCCACCGGCGGCCAGACCGAGGTCACCGCGCAGGCGCTGAACCAGAACCGCGGCATCTCGCCCTATGGCCGCATCACCACGCCCTATCCGCTGTGGGACGGTTCGAACCGCGTGCTGCTGGCCTACCGTGTCTGCCAAGCCACAAAAAACGGCGTCGTCGTGCTGTGCGCTTCTCTGACGCCGGAAGAGCTGGCCACGCTGAGCGATCAGACGATGACGCAGGCGCAGCGCGCCACCGCGGCCATCCAGGACAACGCGCCGGCGGCCTACGGCATCTACATGTTCGACCCGGCCAAGCAGACCCTGCTTGTGGTGGCGGCCCCGCCCGAGGGCTTCATGTACACCGACCCGATCGCGCTGCAGCCGCGCACCGAGCCCAACGCGACGCAGGACACCGTTGTCGACGGTGCGCTGGCAGCGCAGAACATGGCGCTGATCGAGGTGCGCAGCGTCTACGACACCGACGGCCTGAACCGCATGGGCGAGCAGATGCTGGCCGCCGCCGACCTGCCGGCCGGCTGCAGCGTCGGCATCGCGATGACCAGGCCCATCGACGCGCTGGACACGCGCGCCAACGTCGCCGACCTGGTGCGCATCAAGGACCCGGCCGATGCGGCCTACGGTTGTGCGCCGCCGCGCTTCGTGCGTGCCACACGCGCCGTGGCGCCGCCGGCCAGTTCGATGGGCACACGTGCCGCCATCGGCGAAACCGACTTCGAACAGCAGCAGATCCTGGGTTATGCGCCCGTCGAGCCCGACGGCTCGTTCAAGCTGCAGATCCCGGCCGACACGCCGATTGCGCTGTCCATCGTCGACAGCCAGGGCCGGGCCTTCCAGACACACACGAACTGGATCCAGGTGCGCCCCGGTGAACGCCGCACCTGCGACGGCTGCCACAGCCCGCGCCGCGGCGCGTCGCTGAACTCGGGCAGTGTCGCCAACACGCTGCCGGCCGGCCTGAAGTCGGCGCTGGCCTCGCAGCACCAGTCCGGCGAGACCATGGCCGCCCTGCGCACCCGCCTGGACGCCACCGCACTGGCCCTGCTGGCCGACCCGGTGTACACCGACATCTGGGCCGACACGACAAAAACCAACGTCAAGGCACGTGCCGCGATCACGCTGCGCTACACCGGCAACACCGATGCCACCGACGACCTGGCCACCGCGGTGCCGACACGCGGCGTCATCAACTACCCCGAGCACATCCAGCCGCTGTGGGACCGCGCCCGCGGCAGCAACGGCGCCAACACCTGCAGCGGCTGCCACAACGACCCCGCCAAGCTCGACCTGCGCGGCACCGTGGCCGGCAGCGGCCGCATCGTCTCGTACGACGAACTGCTGCTGGGCGACCCGGTGATCGACGCCAAGACCAACCAGCCGGTGTTCCGCCTCGAAGAAGGAGTGCCGATGCTGGTGCGCGGAGCGGCGCTGGTGGAAACCAGCTCCAGCGCCAGCAAAAGCGCCGGCCAGGCACGCAAGAGCCGGCTCACCGAGATCCTGTTCGGCGAAACGCTGCTGGCCGCCAGTG
The DNA here is from genome assembly GCA_049274755.1 of Rubrivivax sp. GTDB lineage: Bacteria > Pseudomonadota > Gammaproteobacteria > Burkholderiales > Burkholderiaceae_C > Rubrivivax. Next base: position 2,895 of record JBASTF010000797.1, read on the forward strand.
ACGCGCGCACCGCGCACCCGAACCCGCCGGGCACGGCGCCCGACCACGCCAAGCTGCTGAACAAGGCCGAGAAGCGGCTGCTGGCCGAGTGGATGGACCTGGGTGGCCAGTACTACAACGACCCGTTTGCCGCCGGCGCCGGCGTGCGCAGCGTCACCTCGCTCAGCCAGGCCAGCTTCGAAACCGACGTGCAGCCCATCCTGCGCGCCAACTGCGCATCGGCCTGCCACCAGGCCGTGGGCAGCGATGTCGGCACCTCGTTCCGCCAGAACCGCTTTGTGCTCACCGGCAATGCCGAGGGCGACTACGGCGCGACGCTGTCGATGATCTCCAACACCTGCAACCCGGCCAGCAACCTGCTGCTGAGCCGCCCGTCGACGGTGCCGCACCCGGCCGGCGCGACGACGCAGGTGACGGCGGTGCTGCCGGCCGGCAGCACCGGCTACGGCGCGATCTCGGCCTGGATCCTGAAAGGCTGCCCCACACCATGACGATGCGGTTGCGCGCACGCGCGCTCCTGGCCGTCGCCACTCTCGCAGCCCTCGCCGGCTGCGGTGGTGGCGGCAACCCATTGGACAACCCGCCCAGCGTGCAGAACCCGGCCGGCACAGGCGGGCGCAAGCTGTCCTTCGTCTACTTCCAGAAGTGCATCAACCCCATCCTGCTGGCCAGCATCACCAGCAGCAGCGGCACCAGCACCTGCGCCAGCGCCGGCTGCCACGACAACGTGGCCGGCACCGGCGGCGCGCTGCGT
>JBASTF010000798.1:0-2180 GCA_049274755.1 Rubrivivax sp.
CATCGCGTTCGCGGCTTCGAGCTTCTTCCTGTCGTTCTTTTCGTTCTCGGGCGGGGCTGTCGTATGAGCGGCCCGGATAGCTTCGCGGCCGGGTTCGAGGTGCCTTTGCATCGCTCGCTCACCGAGCCGATCTTGCTGGGCGGCGCACCGCGCACCGTGGCGATTGCCAACGGCACGCTGGCCGCCGCCGTCGGGCTGGGCCTGCAACTGTGGATTCCTGGCGTGGTGCTCTGGATCGTCGGCCATTCGCTGGCGGTATGGGGTGCGCGCGTCGATCCGCAGTTCATGGCCGTGTTCGCCCGGCACATCAAGCACCGCCCGCTGCTGGACGTGTGAGGGGACGCCGCCATGCTGAACCTCGCCGAATACCGCCAGCGCCCGGCCTTGCTCGCCGATTGGCTGCCGTGGGCCGGGCTCGTCGCGCCGGGTGTCGTCTTGAACAAGGACGGCAGTTTCCAGCGCACGGCCCGGTTTCGCGGGCCTGACCTCGACAGTGCCACGCAAGGCGAGCTGATCGCCACGTCGGCGCGCTTGAACAATGCGCTGCGCCGGCTGGGATCGGGCTGGGCGCTGTTCATCGAAGCCGAGCGCCGGCTTGCCGCCGACTATCCGCACTCGGAGTTCCCAGAAGCCTTGTCATGGCTGGTGGACGAGGAACGCCGCGCCACCTTTGAGGACTCGGGCAACCACTTCGAGAGCGGCTATCACCTGACGCTGGTGTACCTACCGCCCGAGGAGTCGCGCGCCCGAGCGGCGGGGATGCTGTACGAGAACCGGCCCACCGAAGGCGTGGATTGGCGCGGCCGGCTCGATGCCTTCGTGGCGGAGACCGATCGCGTCTTCGACCTGCTCGATGGCGTGATGCCGGAAATCGCCTGGCTCGATGACAGCCAGACGCTGACCTACCTGCACGCCACCATCTCGACGCGGCGCTATTCGCTGGCGGTGCCCGAAGTGCCGTTCCATATCGACGCGCTGCTGACCGACTGCGCGCTGGTCGGTGGACTGGCACCCATGCTGGGCGATCAGCACCTGCGCGTGGTGTCGGTGCGGGGCTTCCCGACTTCCACTTGGCCGGGGATTCTGGACGACCTCAACCGCCTCGGATTTGCGTATCGCTGGAGTACGCGCTTCCTCTGCATGGACAAATCCGAGGCGGAAAAAGACCTCGCCCGCCTGCGCCGCCAGTGGTTCGCCAAGCGCAAGAACGTCATCGCGCTGCTGCGCGAAACGATCTTCCAACAGGAGTCGCCGCTGGTGGACACGGATGCCTCGAACAAGGCGACCGATGCCGATGCCGCGTTGCAGGAGCTTGGCAGTGATCAAGTCGCCTTCGGCTACCTCACCGCCACGGTGACGGTGCTCGATGCCGACCCGGCCGCAGCCGACGAGAAGCTGCGCATGGTGGAGCGCGTCATCCAGGGCCGGGGCTTCGTGACCATCTCCGAAACGCTCAATGCCGTGGATGCGTGGCTGTCCTCGCTCCCCGGCAACGCCTATGCCAACGTGCGCCAGCCGATCGTCTCGACGCTGAACCTGGCGCACATGATGCCGGTGTCGGCCGTGTGGGCCGGCCCCGAGCGCAACGCGCATCTGGACGGCCCGCCTCTCATCGTGACGCGCACCGATGGCGCCACACCGTTTCGCTTGGTCACGCACGATGGCGACGTGGGCCACATGCTGGTGGCCGGCCCGACGGGCATGGGCAAGTCAGTGCTGCTCGCCACGCTGGCGATGCAGTTCCGCCGCTACCTCGGCTCGCGCATCTTCGCGTTCGATATGGGGCGTTCGATGCGCGCCACGATCCTCGGGCTTGGCGGCGAGCACTACGACTTGGGCACGGACGGCGAAATCGCCTTCCAGCCGCTCGCCCGCATTGACCGCGAAGGCTACCGCACCTGGGCCGCCGAATGGATCGAAGGCCGTTTGCTGAATGAAGGCGTAGCAGTCGGCCCGGACGAGAAAGCCGCCATCTGGTCGGCGCTGGGCAGCTTGGCCGGTGCGCCCGTCGAGCAGCGCACGATGACCGGCCTGTCGGTGCTGCTGCAATCGAACGCGCTGCGCCAGGCGCTCGCGCCCTATGTGCTGGGCGGCGCGCACGGCAAGCTGCTGGATGCCGACCACGACCGGCTGGGCATGGCGGACGTGCAGGGTTTCGAGATGGAGGAGCTGATGCACAG
>JBASTF010000799.1:0-13180 GCA_049274755.1 Rubrivivax sp.
GTGTCGGCCTTGCTGGTGCTGCTGGCCTGGCGCCACCCGGTGATCCGCGGCGTGCGCACGCTGCCCAAGCCCGAAACCCTGCCGCCGTCGACGCTGCTGCCTGCCGGCGAAGGAGCCTGAGCATGCTGGACCCCTTGCTGATCGAGGTGCCCGAGCGCATCCAGACCGAACGCCTGGTGCTGCGCTCGCCGCGGCCCGGCGACGGCCCTGCACTGAACGAGGCCGTCTGTGCGTCGCTGGACGAACTGCGGCCCTGGATGCCCTGGGCCCAGACGGCGCCTTCCATCGACGAGTCCGAGATCGTCGTGCGTGCTGCCCATGCCAAGTTCCAGCAGCGTGCCGACCTCGTGTATTCGATCTGGCGCCACGACGGCAGCGGCCGCGAACTGCGGCTGGTCGGCGGCACCGGCCTGCACCGCATCGACTGGGCCGTGCCCAAGTTCGAGATCGGCTACTGGCGCCGCAGCGGCGAAGCCGGGCAGGGCTTGATGACCGAGGCCATCCGCGCGCTCGCACGCATGGCCTTCGACACGCTGGCGGCAGAACGTGTGGAGATCCGCATGGACGAGCGCAACACCGCGAGCTGGAAGCTGGCCGAACGTGCCGGCTTCACGTTCGAAGCCCTGCTGCGCCGCGACGCCCGCGACGTGGCCGGTGGCCTGCGCGACACGCGGGTCCATGCCCGTGTGCGCGGCGTCGAGGAACCAGCCTCAGTCGTGGATGGCGCTGCCGGGTGAAAAGCGGTCGACGGCATCGGTGATGATGCTGTCGATGCCCAGCGCCACGAGGCGGCGCGCTTCCGGCGGGTCGTTGACCGTGTAGCACAGCGCACGCAGCCCGGCGCCGTGCAGCTGGGCGACCAAGGCCGCATCCATGAGGTTGTAGTTCGTCACCACGGCCACGCAGCCGAGCTGCTGTGCGATCTCGAACCACTGCGGCCACAGCGTGTCGACGAGCAGGGCACGCGGGATCTCGGGCGCCGTCTCCTGCGCGCCCAGCAAGGCCTCGGGGCGGAACGAACTGAACAGCAGCGGTGTGTTCGTGCCTTGCCAAAGGTGCTGGCAGGCCTGGGCGACCGCAACGCCGGTGGCCTGTTCCAGCCCTGGTGTCGGCTTGATCTCGATGTTCAGCGCAAAGCCGTTGCGCTGCACGTAGCGGGCGATGGCGTCCAGGCTGGGCAGCGGTTCGCCGGCAAAGGCCCGTGAATGCCAGCCGCCAGCGTCGATGCGCGAGAGTTCGGCCCAGGGGCGGCTGCCGGCCGTGCCACGTTCGGGCGTCGTGCGGTCCAGCGTCGCGTCGTGCAGCAGAAAAGGCTGGCCGTCGGCGCTGAGCTTCACGTCGCACTCGAAGGCGCGGTAGCCGTGTGCGGCGCCGACACGGAAGGCGGCCAGCGTGTTCTCGGGCGCCAGCTTGCCGGCACCACGGTGCGCCACCCACAGCGGGAAGGGCCAGGCCTGCATCAGCCGATCTCAGCCCACACGCTGGCCGCTGCCGGCGTCGAACCAGTGCATGTGTTCACGCGGCACATGCAGGTGCACGGTGTCGCCGGGCCGGGGTGGGACCAGGGTGCCTTCGATGCGCAGCGTGAACGCGGCGTCGCCGAGGCGGCCGTAGACCAGGCGCTCGGCGCCCAGCATCTCCAGCATCTCCACCTGCAGCGGCCAGCCGCCGTCGGCCTGCAGTGTGGCGTGTTCTGGGCGCACCCCCAGGGTCAGCGCACCGGCGCGGGCTGCCGCGGCCGGCAGCGTGAAGGTCTGGCCGCCGACGCTGAAACGCGAGCCGTCGGCCTGGCCGGCCAGCAGGTTCATCGGTGGGCTGCCGATGAACCCTGCGACGAAGGTGCTGGCCGGCTGGCCGTAGACCTGCTCGGGTGTGCCGATCTGTTCGATGCGGCCGCCGTTCATCACGATGAGGCGCTGGCCCAGCGTCATCGCCTCGACCTGGTCGTGGGTGACGAAGAGCGAGGTCACGCCGAGTTCGCGGTGCAGTTTCTGGATTTCCAGCCGCGTCTGCGCACGCAGCTTGGCGTCGAGGTTGGACAGCGGCTCGTCGAACAAAAAGACCTGGGGCTGGCGCACGATGGCACGGCCCATGGCCACCCGCTGACGCTGGCCGCCGGACAGCTGGCGCGGCTTGCGGTCGAGCAGCGCGCCGAGTTCCAGGATCTTCGCCGCCTTCTGCACCCGCACGTCGATCTCGGCCTTGGGCACCTTGGCGATCTTCAGCCCGTAGGCCATGTTGTCGTACACGCTCATGTGCGGGTACAGCGCGTAGTTCTGGAACACCATCGCGATGTCGCGTTCGGCCGGCTCCAGCCGGTTGACGACACGGCCGCCGATCTCGATCTCGCCGCCGGTGATCTCTTCCAGCCCCGCCACCATGCGCAGCAGCGTGCTCTTGCCGCAGCCCGAGGGCCCGACGATGACGATGAACTCGCCGTCGGCAATGCTGGCGTCGACGCCGTGGATGACCTTGTTGGCCTTCGGTCCCTGGCCATAGGCCTTCTCGACCTTGCGGAGTGTGATCGCGCCCATGCTGGCTATTTTTCCGTGTCCACGAGGCCCTTGACGAACCACTTCTGCATCAGGATGACCACCGCCGCCGGCGGCAGCATGGCCAGGATGGCGGTGGCCATCACGGCGTTCCATTCGGTGGCGGCGTCGCCGCCGGAAATCATGCTCTTGATGCCCATCACCACCGGGTACATGGTTTCGCTGGTCGTCACCAGCAGCGGCCACAGGTACTGGTTCCAGCCGTAGATGAACTGGATGACAAACAGCGCCGCGATCGACGTGGAACTCAGCGGCAGCAGCACGTCCTTGAAGAAGCGCAGCGGGCCGGCCCCGTCGATGCGTGCGGCTTCCACCAGTTCGTCGGGCACCGTCAGGAAAAACTGGCGGAACAGGAAGGTGGCGGTGGCGCTGGCGATCAGCGGCACCGTCAGCCCGGCATAGCTGTTCAGCATGCCGAGGTCGGAGACCACCTGGTAGGTCGGCCCGATGCGCACTTCCACCGGCAGCATCAGCGTGACGAAGATCATCCAGAACACCAGGTCGCGCAGCGGGAAGCGGAAGTAGACGACGGTAAAGGCCGACAGCAGCGAGATCGCGATCTTGCCGACGGCGATGACCAGGGCCATCACCAGGCTGACCAGCAGCATCGGCGCCACCGGCGCGATCTTGCTGCCGTATTCGGTGACACCGCCGAACAGCGCGAACTTGTAGCTGTTGACGATGTTGCTGCCCGGCAGCAGCGACATCGGCACGTTCTGCACGATCTGCTCGGCGGTCTGCGTGCTGGCGACGAAGGTGATGTAGACCGGGAAGGCGACGATCATCACACCCAGGATCAGCACCAGGTGCGACAACACGGTCGCGGCGGGGCGGTTCTCGATCATGTCAGTAGTTCACGCGCTTCTCGACGTAGCGGAACTGGATCACCGTCAGCACGATGACCACGCCCATCAGCACCACGCTCTGCGCCGCCGAACCGCCCAGGTCCAGCGCCTTGAAGCCGTCGTAGTACACCTTGTAGACCAGGATGGCCGTGTCCTTGCCGGGGCCGCCGTGGGTGGCGGCGTCGACGATGGCGAAGGTGTCGAAGAAGGCGTAGACGATGTTGATCACCAGCAGGAAGAAGCTGGTCGGCGTGAGCAGCGGGAACTGCACGGTCCAGAAGCGCCGCCAGGGGCCGGCGCCGTCGATGGCCGCGGCCTCGATCAGGCTCTTCGGAATGCTTTGCAGCCCGGCCAGGAAAAACAGGAAGTTGTAGGAGATCTGCTTCCACACCGCGGCCAGCACGATCAGCGTCATCGCATGGTTGCCGTTCAGCAGGTGGTTCCAGTCGATGCCGGCGGCGCGCAGCCAGTAGCTGACGATGCCGATCGACGGCGCGAACATGAACAGCCACAGCACGCCGGCCACCGCCGGCGCCACGGCATAGGGCCAGATCAGCAGCGTCTTGTACAGCCCCGAGCCGCGCACCACACGGTCGGCCATCACCGCCAGCATCAGCGCCGCCGACAGGCCGATGACGGCCACCAGCACCGAAAACACCGCCGTCGTGCGGAACGAGGCGATGTAGCTGTCGTCGGCGAACAGGCGCTGGAAGTTCTCCAGCCCGACAAACTGCGTGCTGGTGCCGAAGGCGTCCTGCTGCAGCAGGCTGTTGTACAGGGCCTGCCCGGCGGGCCAGAAGAAGAAGGCCAGGATGACTGCCAGCTGGGGTGCGATCAGCACCCAGGGCAGCCACCAGCTCTTGAAGCGGACGCGCTTTTCGACAGTCAAGCTCAGCCCTTGTTGGCCTTTTCGAAGCGCTCGAGCAGTTCGTCACCGCGCTTCTTCGCTGCGTCCAGGCCTTCCTTGGCCGTCTTCTTGCCGGCCCAGACCTGTTCCATCTCTTCGTCGATGACGGTGCGGATCTGCACGAAGTTGCCCAGGCGGATGCCACGCGACTTGTCGGTGACCTTGCGGATCATCTGCGTCACGCTGACGTCGGTGCCGGGGTTTTGCTTGTAGAAACCGGCCTTCTCGGTGATGCCGTAGGCCTCGGTCGTGGTCGGCAGGTAGCCGGTGCGCTGGTGCGCCGCGGCCTGCACCTGCGGGTCGCTGAGGTACTGGAAGAACGCGGCCACGCCCTTGTATTCGTCGGCTTTTCTGCCGCTCATCACCCACAGGCTGGCGCCGCCGATGACGGTGTTCTGCGGTGCGCCGACGACATCGGGGTAATACGGCAGGGTGCCGATGCCGCCGACGAACTTGGCGTTGCGCTTCACGCTGCCGTACAGCGCCGAACTGCCGGTGACCATCGCGCACTCGCCGGAGACGAAGGTGGCGTCGGCGGCATTGCCGCGGCCCTTGTAGACGAAGAGGCCATTTTTCGCCATGTTGGCGAGGTTCTCGATGTGGCGCACATGCAGCGGCGTCGTGAAGGCCAGGCGCGTGTCCAGGCCGTTGAAGCCGTTGCGCTTGGTCGCGAACTCGACGTTGTGCCAGGCCGAGAAGCTCTCCAGCTGCGTCCAGCTCTGCCAGCTGGTGGTGAAGGGGCACTTGTGGCCGCTGGCCTTCAGCTTGGCGGCGGCCAGCGCCACCTCGGGCCAGGTCTTGGGCGGGTTCTCGGGGTCCAGGCCGGCGGCCTTGAACGCGTCCTTGTTGTAGTGGAAGACGGTGGTGCTGCTGTTGAACGGCAGGCTCATCATCTGGCCGTTCGGCGCCGTGTAGTAGCCCGAGACGGCGGACACGTAGACCGTGGGGTCGAACTTGACGCCGGCGTCCTTCATCAGCTGCGCCACCGGCTTGATGGCGCCCTTGCTGGCCATCATCGTGGCAGTGCCGACCTCGAACACCTGCAGCACATGCGGGGCATTGCCGGCGCGGAAGGCCGCCACCGCGGCCGTCATCGATTCGTCATAGGTGCCCTTGAACGTGGGCACGACCTTGTAGTCCTTCTGCTTGGCGTTGAAGTCCTTGGCCAGGTCGTTGACCCACTCGCCGAGCGCGCCGCCCATCGAGTGCCACCACTGCACTTCCACCTGGGCCTGCGCCGGCAGCGCGAGGAACGATGCCGCGGCCAGCACGGCCGGGGCGAAGATCTTGGTTTTCATTGTCGAAGCTCCATGGCGCACATGTCGTGCAAAACGACAAGTCTGCGATGCATTGATGACAGTCCGGTTTCTGTCATGGATGGGCAGCCAGGGGCAACGGGGATTACCCGCCGCAGTGCCACCCTGCCGGGGCGCGCATTGTTGCACTGCGGTAGCATCCCAAGTCCGCCCATGAACGCTCCTCACCCCCTGACCGGCACGCTGGCCGCCGACACCGACAGCGGTGCTGTGCGGCTGCGCGAGATCCCCTACAACTACACCTCGTTCTCCGACCGCGAGATCGTCATCCGCCTGCTCGGCGGCCGCGCCTGGGAACTGCTGAACCTGCTGCGCGTGGAGCGCCGCACCGGGCGCTCGGCGCGCATGTTGTACGAGGTGCTGGGCGACATCTGGGTCGTGCAGCGCAACCCGTATCTCGAAGACGACCTGCTGACCAGCGCCAAGCGTCGCGGCCTGCTGATCGACGCGTTGCACCACCGGCTGCGCGAGATCCAGCGCCGGCGCAACGGCGACGACGCCGAACGCGACGCCTCGGTCGGCGAGTTGCTGGCGATGGCCCAGCGTGCGGTGCAGGGTTTCGCCGAACGTTTCGACGCCGTGGCCGCGCTGCGCCAGCGCACGAAACGTGTGCTGGGCCGCGTGACGGCCAAGGACAACATCAAGTTCGACGGCTTGTCGCGGGTGGCCCATGTCACCGACGCCACCGACTGGCGTGTCGAGATGCCCTTTGTCGTGCTGACGCCCGACAGCGAGGCCGAGATGGCGGCGCTGGTGAAGGGCTGCATCGAACTCGGCCTGACCATCATTCCGCGCGGCGGCGGCACCGGCTACACCGGCGGCGCCGTGCCGCTGAGCTGGAAGAGCGCGGTCATCAACACCGAGAAGCTCGAGGCGATGAGCGAGGTGGAGTTCGTCGCGCTGCCCGGCGTCGACAAGCCGGTGCCGACGGTGTGGACCGAGGCCGGCGTCGTCACGCAGCGTGTGGCCGACGCCGCCGAGCGTGCCAGCCACGTCTTCGCCGTCGACCCCACCAGCGCCGAGGCCAGCTGCATCGGCGGCAACATCGCGATGAACGCCGGCGGCAAGAAGGCCGTGCTCTGGGGCACGGCGCTGGACAACCTGGCCAGCTGGCGCATGGTGACGCCGGACGCGAAATGGCTGGAAGTCACGCGCCTGGACCACAACCTGGGCAAGATCCACGACGTCGAGCTCGCCAGCTTCGAGCTGAAGACCTTCGACGCCAGCGGCAAGCTGCTGGAACGCACCGAGCGCCTGGACATTCCCGGCGCCACCTTCCGCAAGGAAGGCCTGGGCAAGGACGTCACCGACAAGTTCCTGGCCGGCCTGCCCGGCATCCAGAAGGAAGGCTGCGACGGCCTGATCACCAGCGCACGCTGGATCGTGCACCGCATGCCGGCCCATGTGCGCACCGTGTGCCTGGAGTTCTTCGGCAACCCCAAGGACTGCGTGCCTTCGATCGTCGAGATCAAGGACTTCATGTTCGGCGAGATGAAGCGCGAAGGCGGCGCCATCCTCGCGGGGCTGGAGCACCTGGACGACCGCTACCTGAAGGCGGTGGGCTACACGACGAAGAGCAAACGCGCGCTGTCGGGCAGCGGGCTGCCGAAGATGGTGCTGATCGGCGACATCGTCGGCGACGACGACGCGGCCGTGGCACGTGCCACCAGCGAGGTGGTGCGCATCGCCAACAGCCGCAGCGGCGAAGGTTTCATCGCCGTCAGCGCCGACGCACGCAAGAAGTTCTGGCTCGACCGCAAGCGCACCGCGGCCATCGCGCGCCACACCAACGCCTTCAAGGTCAACGAAGACGTGGTGATCCCGCTGTCGCGCATGGGCGAGTACACCGAAGGCATCGAGCGCATCAACATCGAGCTGAGCCTGCGCAACAAGCTCGAGTTCGTCGCCCGGCTGGAGACCTTTTTCGCCCAGGGCCGGTTGCCGCTGGGCCGCGGCGACGACGCCGGCGAGATTCCCGGTGCCGAGTTGCTGGAAGACCGGGTGCAGCAGGCGCTGGCCCTGCTGCGCGAGGTGCGGGGCCTGTGGCAGGTCTGGCTGGCCAACCTCGACACGGCGCCGGCGGACGGCGGCCGCACGCTGTTTGCGCAGCTGCAGGACCACACGCTGCGCGCATCGTGGAAGGCGCAGCTGCGGGCGCCGCTGCAGGCCATCTTCCACGGCAGCGCCTTTGCGCCCATCCTCGAACAGTGCCGGCAGCTGCACCAGGAGGTGCTGCGTGGCCGCGTCTGGGTGGCCCTGCACATGCATGCCGGCGACGGCAACGTGCACACCAACATCCCGGTGAACAGCGACAACTATGCGATGCTGCAGACGGCGCACGAAGCCGTGGCGCGCATCATGGCGCTGGCGCGGCGGCTGGACGGTGTGATCAGCGGCGAACACGGCATCGGCATCACGAAGCTGGAGTTCCTGTCCGACGACGAGATCCGGCCGTTCGCCGAATACAAGGCCAGGGTCGACCCCGAGGGCCGCTTCAACAAGGGAAAACTGCTGCGTGGCAACGGCAACGGCAACGGCAGCGGCAGCGGCACCTGGGCCGCCGACCTCAGCGCCGCCTACACGCCCAGTTTCGGGCTGATGGGCCACGAGTCGCTGATCATGCAGCAGAGCGACATCGGCGCCATCAGCGAGAGCATCAAGGACTGCCTGCGCTGCGGCAAGTGCAAGCCGGTCTGCGCCACCCATGTGCCGCGCGCCAACCTGCTGTACAGCCCGCGCAACAAGATCCTGGCGACCAGCCTGCTGATCGAGGCCTTCCTCTACGAAGAGCAGACCCGCCGCGGCGTCAGCCTGGCGCACTGGGCCGAATTCGAGGACGTGGCCGACCACTGCACCGTCTGCCACAAGTGCGAGTCGCCGTGCCCGGTGAAGATCGACTTCGGCGACGTCACGATGAACATGCGCAACCTGTTGCGCAAGATGGGCAAGAAGAGCTTCAGGCCGGGCAACGCGCTGGCCATGCAGTTCCTCAACGCGACCAACCCGCAGACCATCAAGCTGATGCGTGGTGCGATGGTCGATGTCGGCTTCAAGCTGCAGCGCCTGGCCAACGAGCTGCTGAAGCCTGCCGCGAAGAAGCAGACCGGTGCGCCGCCGGCGACGCTGGGCCCGGCGCCGGTGAAGGAACAGGTCATCCACTTCATCAACAAGAAGATGCCGGGTGGCCTGCCGAAGAAGACGGCGCGGGCGCTGCTGGACATCGAAGACCGCGACTACGTGCCCATCATCCGCGACCCGCAGGCCACCACGGCCGAGACGGAAGCGGTGTTCTATTTCCCCGGCTGCGGCAGCGAGCGCCTGTTCAGCCAGGTGGGCCTGGCCACCCAGGCCATGCTGTGGCAGGCCGGCGTGCAGACGGTGCTGCCGCCGGGTTACCTGTGCTGCGGCTATCCGCAGCGCGGCAGCGGGCAGTTCGACAAGGCCGAGAAGATCATCACCGACAACCGCGTGCTGTTCCACCGTGTGGCCAACACGCTGAACTACCTGGACATCAAGACCGTGGTCGTGTCCTGCGGCACCTGCTACGACCAGTTGCAGGGCTACCAGTTCGAGGACATCTTCCCCGGCTGCCGCATCGTCGACATCCACGAGTACCTGTTGGAGAAGGGCATCACGCTGCCGGCCGATGCCGGTGGCGGCTACCTGTACCACGACCCCTGCCACAGCCCGATGAAGCTGCAGGAGCCGATGAAGACGGTGAAGGCCCTCATCGGCAACCAGGTCGTGAAGAGCGAACGCTGCTGCGGCGAAAGCGGAACGCTGGGCGTGACCCGCCCCGACATCAGCACCCAGGTGCGCTTCCGCAAGGAAGAAGAGATGCGCAGGGCCGAAGGCCAGCTGCGTGCCAGCGGCGCGGTGGCCGAGAAGGCCGACATCAAGATCCTGACCAGCTGCCCGAGCTGTCTGCAGGGTTTGAAGCGCTACGAAAACGACCTGACGAACGGTTTGCTCGAGGCCGATTACATCGTCGTCGAGATGGCGCGCAAGATCCTCGGCGAAAGCTGGCTCGAAGACTATGTCGCACGTGCCAACTCAGGTGGCATCGAGCGTGTGCTGGTCTGATCGGAAAAGCCTGCTGCGGCTCAGCTGTGAGCCACATTTGTTGTGCATCGAGCACCTTCGTTGTGCGGCGCAACAAATATTGACGTAACGGTCTGCGCAAGTCCTTGTCATGGCCTGGAGCTGGCGCCGAAGATGAGCCGACAAGCCGCACCGAACCAGCCCGGTTCAACGCGGCATGCAGGCGGAGGTTCCAGATGCAGATCGCAAAGTGGGCCGCGGCAGCGGCCCTGGCAGGCAGCGCTGTTGCGGCGATGGCAGACACCACACCATGGGCCGGGCACGACGGCGTCGAGTTCGGTCTCGGCTTCGGTGTCGGCAGCGGCACGGCGGTGCTCGACACCTACTCGTTTGCACTCGGCGCCACGTCGACGCTGGTGACGACGGCGGTGTCCAACGAGTCCAGCGCGCTGGACCTCAGCGGCGCCACGGTCTTCCTCTACAAGGGCGAGGTCGGTTCGGGCACCTTCGTCAGCGGCTTCGGCTTCGACAGCAGTTCCGTCACCGCCAGCATCACGCCGCTGACGGCCGGCCTGTACTACTACCTCGTCAGCGCCACGGTCGGCAGCGGCGCGGTGGCCGGCTCCTACACGCTGACCTCGCAGGCGCTGCCGGTGGCCCTGGTGCCCGAGCCCGAGAGCTATGCGCTGATGCTGGCCGGTCTGGCCATCGTCGGCTTCATCTCGTCGCGCCGGCGCAGCGATCTGAACCACTGAATCCCCACCGGGCTTCGGCCCTATCGGCGTCAAGGGCGGTGCACAGCACCGCCCTTTGTCTTGGTGCGGCGGCTTACACTGGCCCGTTGTTGTTCTTGTCGCCTCGTCGCTGCTTGCATGGCCGGACTCCATCGCCAATCGCCGCTGCCCACCGCCGTCACGGTGCACCAGGCCTCGCGTGTGCTCGAGGTCGCTTTTGATGACGGTGCCGCGTTCCGCATCCCCTTCGAGCTGATGCGCGTGTACTCGCCGTCGGCCGAGGTGCAGGGCCATGGCCCGGGCCAGGAAGTGCTGCAGACCGGCAAACGCGAGGTGCTGGTCACCGACATCGTGCCGGTGGGTCACTATGCGGTGCAGCCGCGTTTTTCCGACGGCCACGAAAGCGGCATCTTCAGCTGGGACTACCTGTACCGCCTGGGCGCCGACCAGGCCGAACTCTGGCAGCGCTACGAAGAGCGCCTGGCCGCTGCCGGCGTGACACGCGACACGGCGATGCCCGAGAAGGCCGGCAGTTCCTGCGGCCACCACCACTGAGCAGCATGGCACAGACGCATTTCGGCTACCAGACCGTCGACGAGACCGCGAAGGCCCAGCGTGTGCGTGGCGTGTTCGACTCGGTGGCGTCGAACTACGACCTGATGAACGACCTGCTGTCGATGGGCATGCACCGCGCCTGGAAGGCCTACACGGTGGCCGTGGCCGCCGTGCGCCCGGGCATGCAGGTGCTGGACATCGCCGGCGGCACCGGTGACCTGGCCCGTGCGTTTGCGCGCCAGGTGGGTGAACGCGGCATGGTCGTGCACACCGACATCAACCTCGCGATGCTGCGCACCGGCCGCGACCGCCTGCTCGACGAAGGCCTGGCGCTGCCGACGATGACCTGCGACGCCGAGCGCCTGCCCTTCGCCGACAAGCGCTTCGACCTCGTCAGCGTCGCCTTCGGCCTGCGCAACATGACACACAAGGACCAGGCCCTGGCCGAGATGTGCCGTGTGCTGAAGCCCGGCGGCCGGCTGCTGGTGCTGGAGTTCAGCAAGGTCGCGGCGCCGCTGGCCAGGCCCTATGACTGGTACTCGTTCAAGGTCATGCCGCTGATCGGCAAGTGGGTGGCGCGCGACGAGGACAGTTACCGCTACCTCGCCGAGTCCATCCGCATGCACCCGGACCAGGCGACGCTGAAGGCGATGATGAAGGACGCCGGTTTTGGCCATGTCGACGTGCACAACCTCAGTGCCGGCGTGGTGGCCCTGCATGCGGGGATCAAGTGCTGAACCGGCTGGCGCGGCTGAAGCGCCGGGTCAGCGCCAAGCGGCGCGCCGGTGTCCACGCGCCCGAGGTCGAGGCCTTTTTGCATGTGGCGCGCCAGAGTTTCGTCAAGCTGCAAGCCGCCTGGGACGCCGCCGACCTGCGTGCGCTGTCGGCGCTGACCACCGAGTCGCTGCTGGCCGAACTGCAGGACCAGCTGGCCGCACGCGGCCCCGGGCCCAACCGCACCGAGGTGCTGCAGCTCGATGCCCGCCTGCTGGGCATCGAGGAGCTGCAGGAAGCCTTTGTCGCCAGTGTCGAGTTCTCGGGCCTGATCCGCGAACGCCTGGACGACCATGGCGCCGCACCTTTCCGTGAACTCTGGATGTTGGCCAAGCTCAAAGCCGCGGACCGCGACTGGCGTCTGGCCCGTGTGCAAGCCCTGGGCTGAACCAGCGCAAAGCCCGGCCTGCACCTTGCTTGCGGGGGGCGGCAAGCAGCTTGGCACAGCGGGGTCCAGGGTTACACTGCGCCGACTTTTTTGCCTGCGAGAATGGGCTTGCAGCACCGGGGTGTGCGGTCTTCAGCCGAGGCCGGCACCCCAGAGCCAACCGGGGACCTTTGACATGACTTTCAAGATGCACGGGCCGGCCAGGACCGCCAGCCGTTGGCTGACCCTGGCGGCCGTGGCCGGCGCGGTGGCGCTGGTGGGTTGCGGCGAGAAGAAGGACAAAGCCAGCCAGACGGCAGCCAAGGTCAACAAGGACGAGATCACTGTCCACCAGATCAACTTCGTGCTGCAGCAGCAGCGCAACCTGCGCCCCGAGCAGGCCGACGCCGCCAGCAAGCAGATCCTCGAGCGCCTGGTCGACCAGCAACTGGCGCTGCAGAAGGCCGACGAGATGAAGCTCGACCGCGAGCCGCGTGTGGTGCAGCAGCTGGAGGCCGCACGCCGCGAGATCATCGCGCGCGCCTACCTCGAGAAGGTCGGTGAAGCCGCCGCCAAGCCCACGGCCGACGAGATCAAGAAGTACTACGCCGAGAAGCCGGCGCTGTTCAGCGAGCGCCGCATCTACAGCATCCAGGAGATCGCCGTCGAGGCCAAGCCCGAGCAGGTGCCGGCGCTGCGCGAGAAACTCGCGGCCGCGAAGAACATCGGCGAGTTCGTCGAGTACCTGAAGGCCAACGACTTCCGCTTTGCCGGCAACCAGGCCGTGCGTGCCGCCGAACAGCTGCCGCTGAGCGGCCTGGACACCTTCGCGAAGATGAAGGACGGCCAGGCCATGCTGGTGCCGGCCGCCAACGGCGTGCAGGTCATCGTGCTCGCCGGCTCGCGTGTGCAGCCGGTCGGCGAAGAGCAGGCCAAGCCGGCCATCGAGCAGTTCATCCTCAACGAACGCAAGCGCAAGCTGGCCGAGGAAGACATGAAGGCCATGCGGGCCGCCGCGAAGATCGAATACGTCGGCAAGTTCGCGCAGGCCGCCGCTTCGGCGCCGGCCGCTGCCGCACCGGCGCCGGC
>JBASTF010000800.1:0-12721 GCA_049274755.1 Rubrivivax sp.
ACCCAGGGCTGAGCGCGCGGCGTCAGCAGCGCCAGCGCCTCGCGCCTGCGCCAGACCAGCCACAGCACGATGGGCGGCACCAGGAAGGCATGGGCAAAAGTGTCCGACCGCGACCAGATGCCGACCATGGCCACGAAACTGCTGCGGTACAGCAGCAAGACGGCCACGATCACCAGCAGCATCGCCGGCAAGGCGCGTCGCCAGGGAGAACCGCGGTCCGGTGTCAGCAGCACGGCCGCGCTCACGAGGCCCACCTCGGTTGGGCTGCCGCCCCCGGCAACACCGGGCCTGGCGCCAGCCTGGCCAGTTGCCGGTCCAGCCGCTGCAGATGTGCCGCCCAGGAGTAGGACTCCACGACGCGCCGGCGCCCGGCCAGGCCGATGGCATGTGCGCGGTCCGGTGAGGCCAGCAGGTTCTGGACCGTGCGCTGGTAGTCCTCGGCTGACTCGGCCGGCAGGATCTCGGCGCCCGCCTCGGCGGTCAAGGCCTCGACACAAGCGGCAGCAGCCACCACCGGCCGTTCCATCGCCATCGCTTCCAGCACCTTGTTCTGGATGCCGCGCGCCAGCCGCAGCGGCGCCACGACCAGGGCCGCGTGCTGCAGATAGGGCCGCACGTCGGGCACCGTGCCGGTGACGACCACCTCTTCACCGGCCAGCGCCTGCACCGCCGGCGCCGGGCTGCGCCCGACGATGTGGAAGCGCAGCTTCGGCCAGCGCCGGCGCAGGGCCGGCAGCACCTCGGCGGCAAACCAGGTGACGGCGTCGACGTTGGGCCAGTAGTCCATCGCGCCAGTGAACACCAACGGCGTTTCGTCGGGAAGAAAGGGTGAGGCACGCGCGGCGTCCGGCGCGAAGTAGTTCGCATCGACGCCGTTGTTCATGCCCTCGACGACATCGCGGCACTCGGGCGCCAGACTGCGGAACAGCTCGGCCTCCTTGTCGGTGGCGAAAAAAGTGCAGCGCGACTGGGCGGCGACCTCGCGTTCGTAGGCCAGCAGCCGCCGGCCTTCCCGCGCATAGAGCCAGGACAGCGGCCAGCGGTGCTGCGGCGCGTAGTCGGCCCACTTCGCCGAGTCGACGTCGACGAAGTCGACCAGCATCGGCAGGCGCGCCAGGTGCGGCGTGGCGTATTGCGCCATCGACGACGAGAAGACGATGCTGGCCCCGGGCGACTGCGTCGCCACCGTGCGCTCGACCCAGCGCATCAGGCTGGCGTCACGGTAGTAGTGCAGCGTCAGCGCCTGCCCCGTTGCCAACCCGGCCAGGCTGGCGAGCTTGGCCTGCCGCGGCTGCAGCCGCACGGCGTGCACATCGGCGCACAACGCGCGCAGCGTCGGCAGGTGCTGTTCGTCATCAGGGTCGTCGATGAAGGTGCCGAGATGCACCTCGTGGCGCGCCGCCAGGTGTTGCAGCAGATGGTACGAGCGCACCTTGTCGCCTTTGTTGGGCGGGTAGGGCATGCGATGCACCAGATACAGCAGCTTGGCCATCGTCGCCCTAACCCAGGCTGCGCACGACAAACGGCCCCAGCCAGTTGGCAAAGCCGATCGGCAGCCGCCGCCAAGTTTCGATCATCAGCTTGTACTTCGCGTTGGCCGGGTTGTTCTGCGGCACGGCGTCGCGTTTGTACAGGCGGTACTCGTAGTGCAGCGGCGTCGGCTCGAAGCCCCAGTTCTTCTTGAAGCTGTAAGGCCCGGTGCCGACCTTGCTGCGGCCGTAGTCGAACAGCTTCAGGCCGCGTGCGCAGGAGCGGCGCATCAGCTCCCAGTACTTGAAGTCGTTGGCCGCCAGGCCACGCGCGGCGAAGTCGTCGCCGGCGTAGTAGGGCAGCACTTCGTCGCGGAAATAGAAGCTCAGCACGCTGGACAGCAGCTGGCCTTCGGGGCCGGTCACCGTCAGCACTTCGCAGTCGCTGCCGAAGCGCCGCTGCAGTTCGCTGAAGTAGCGCTTGGGCAGGGCCGGCGTGCCATGGCGGTGCACGTTGTCGGCGTAGAGCTGGAAAAAGCGGTCGACGCTGGTGTCGATCTCGCCTGTGAGGTTGTTGGCGATGCCCTTGCGCACCATCGCACGCTGCTTGCGCGGGATGGCCAGCATGTTGGCCTCTTCGTCAGCCAGGATGGACTTGCGGAAGCTGACGTACAGGTCCTGCTTCGGCCAGCCGTCGTGCTGGCGCTGCAGTTGCCGCAGTTCCAGATGCTCGACGCCCAGCTGCTGCGCCAGCGCCTCGGCAGCCTGCTCCAGCGCCTGAGCGCTGGCTTCGTCGGTGGCAGCGACACCGCCATAGACGGCAAACGGCAGGCTGGTCAGCGCATTGCCGAACAGCAGGCTTTTCACATGGGCCAGCGGCAGCACGCCGGTGATGCGGCCGGCCTCATGGGCGTAGAGGTAGTGCGTGTCGTGGCGGAACAGGTCGCGCAGCAGGCCCTGCCAGGTGCTGCGGTGGAAAAACGTGGCCTGCGGGCAGGCAAAGACGAAGTCGTCCCACGCGGCAGCGCCGCGCGTGTCGTCCGGGGACAGTCGCTCGATGGTCGGCACGGCGGTTCAGGCAGCGGCGCTGGCGTGGGCGCGGGCCAGGAAGATGTTGTCCATGCGCCCCCAGCGGAAGTCGGCCAGCAGTTGCTGCAGCCGCCGCTCCATGCGGGGGATGTTGACGTAATGGCGGAAACGCGTCTTCGCGTCGATGCCGGGAATGCGCGGCTGGCCGGGGTCGATTTCCCAGGGATGGAAATAGAACACCGCGGACTCGCGGTCCTGCTGGTTCACCTGGGTCAGCAGCCAGCGCGACACGGCATAGGGCAGCAGCCGGAAATAGCCGCCGCCGCTGGACGGCAGGTTGCGGTTGAGCATGCGCACCGTCGTCACCGGCACTTCGAGCAGGCCGTTGGAGAGCTGGTAGGCAAAACGCGGCGAATCCGGCATGCCGTAGTGGTCGTGGCGGATCGGGTAGATGCTGCTGCTGTAGCGGTGGCCGGTGCGCGCCAGCACGTCCAGCGCCCAGAGGTTGCCGGTGCCGATGGAAAAACTCGGTGCGCGGTAACCCAGCACCGCTGCGCCACCGATGTCTTCGAGCAGCTTCTTCGCGCGTGTGATGTCTTCGCTGAACTGCGCTTCGGTCAGGTCGCTGGCGCGCTGGTGGCCGTAGCCGTGGCTGGCCAGTTCGTGGCCCTGTTCGACGATGCGCCGCACCAGCTGCGGGTAACGCTCGGCGATCCAGCCCAGCGTGAAGAACGTGGCCTTCACGTCGCGTGCCGCCAGCAGCGCCAGGATGCGCTCGACGTTGTGTTCGACGCGGCATTCGCGGGCATCCCACTCGTCGCGGCGGATGTAGGGCGCAAAGGCCGAGACCTGGAAGTAGTCCTCGACGTCGATCGTCAGCGCATTGGTGATGGCCGGCGCCAGCATGTCACTTGCTCCCTTCGTCGGTCTTCTTCACGGCGTTGACCAGCTTCTGCAGCATGGCCAGCGTCTGCACGTTGATGCGTTCCAGCCGCAGCAGGCTGCGCTCCAGGCGCTGCAGCTGGTCGCCACGCTGGTCGGCGGCCAGTTGGGCCAGCTGCCTGGACATGCCTTCGGCTTCTTCGCTGTCGACCTTGAGCTTGCTGAGGTCCAGGTCCAGCGCAACCTCGCCGCGTGCGGCACCGGGCAGCGGCGCTTCGCCCTGCAGGCCGGCCGCCATCACCATCGGCCGCGACGGTGCGCCGTTTTCCTGCTGGAACTCGCGCACGACCTCGGTCACGTCGTCGGCCGTCAGGTGTGTGCGTCCGCCGAGGAAACCGGCCAGCAGCAAACGGTCGGCGATGGCGTTGATGCGGCGCGGAATGCCGCCGCTGGCCTTGTAGATGCCCTCGAAGGCCGTCGGCTCGAAGCTCGGTTTGCCGCTGGAGCCGGCGCATTTCAGCCGGTGTTCGATGTAGCCGCGGGTCTCTTCCTGGTCCAGCGGGCCGATGTGGCAGGTGGCCGCCACACGCTGGCGGAACTGCTCCATCTCGGGCCGCTGCAGGATCTCGCGGAATTCGGGCTGGCCAACCAGGAAACTCTGCAGCAGGGCCTGGTTGCCGAACTGGAAGTTCGACAGCATGCGCAGTTCCTCCACCGCACGCGGCGTCAGGTTCTGCGCTTCGTCGACGACGAGCAGGCAGCGCTTGCCCTTGCTGGTCTGGCTGATCAGGAAGGCTTCCAGCGTGATCAGCAGCTCGCTCTTCGGCACGTCCTTGACGCGGAACCCGAAGGCTGCGCCGACCATGCGCAAGGTGTCTTCGGCGCCCAGCTGTGTCGTCACCAGATGGCCGGTGATGACGTTGCTGCCGTTCAGGCTTTCGATCAGCGAGCGCAGCACCATGGTCTTGCCAGCACCGATCTCGCCGGTGATGACGATGAAGCCCTCGTTGCGCGAAACGCCGTATTCCAGGTAGGCCTTGGCGCGCCGGTGCTGCTTGCTGGCGAAGTAGAAATTGGGGTCGGGGTTGAGCTGGAACGGCTTGCTGCTCAACCCGTAGAACGCTTCGTACATGGTTCTAGTACCGCAGGCTGAGCGAGGCCGTCACCGAGGTCTCGCGGTAGGGGTCGGTCCGGCTGTTGAAAACGGTGTAGCGCGCGCCAAGCTGGCCGCTGGTGCGGCGTCCAAGCCGGCTGGTCAGGTTGGCGTTGGCGGACTTCAGATCGGTGCCGGGGTTGGTCGACGTGGCGTTCGTCATCAGCCGCGAACCACCCAGCCCGACCGTGGTGGTCGGTGTCAGGCGGTAGCTCAGCGTCGACGAATAGCCGGTCTGCTTCGTCGGTTCGCCGAACGTGGGCTCGCCGCCAGAAATCGTGACGATCCGGCTTTGCGACGTGGTGTAGGCCTGCGCGCTGAAGGTCGTGCGCAAGCCCATCCACGCCATCGACAAGTCCTGCCGGCGCTGCACCGAGTACGACGAGGTCAGGAACCGCAGCGCTATCGATTGGTTGGGGTCCTGTCCTTGCGCCGCCAGCTGGGCCAGCACGAACTGCTCGCGGGTGGCGGCGTCGGGGATCGCCGAGGCCAGTTGCTCGTACATCAGCTGGAACAACGTCATCGGCTGGCCCAGCACGAAGGCGTCGGCACCGGTGGTCGTGTCGCGCACCAGCGAGTAGGTCCAGATGGTACGCGGCGAACGATGCATGAACGAGACGCGGTTGGAGCGGCCGAAAAACCGTTCCATCAGATCCACGCTCAGGCTTGTTCGCGGTGACGGTGCCCAACGGAAACCCAGACCTGTTGTGTTGCTGTCTCTGCTGCCGGACGCGCCGCCACCGTCATCCACCGACTCGCGACCGCCTGTCAACGAAAACTGCAGTTCGGGGTTGGGCGTGAAGTAGAGACGGGCATCAACACGCCCGTTGTCCACGGTGCTGGGATTGCTGCCTCGGAACACCGTGCGCTGCTGCGACGCCGACAAGCCCCAGCCCAGCAACGCACCGCCCCGTGCAGACCGCAGCGACAAGGAACCGCCGCCGCTGCGTGTGTCGGCACCGGTCGGGTCGCGCGAGTCCGTGGCCGTGGCGTTGAGCCTGGCCTCGTAGCTGGCGAAACTGCCGAGAGGGCCGCGCAGGTAAGGCGACAGCGTCAGTGTCGACACCTCGGTGCGGTTGTCGTTGTGCTGCAGGCTGTTGACCATCGACTGCTGGCCGAAAGCCAATAGCGTCTGCTGGGAGATCGAGGCGCGGGTGTCCAAATAGACACGGCCTGGCACGGCTTCGGCCAGAAACGAGGCCGTCAACGAATTCCGGAACTCGCGGCTGCGGCTCTCTTCCCCACCAATGCGGTAGTACAGACTGCCGCTGTAGTCGAGCGAGCCCTGGACACTGCCGCTACGACTGGAGATGCGCAAGCCTGGCGCCACACGCGTGATCGCCTCGCGGCCGTTATCGCCATTGGTGCGGCTGCGCGTCTCGAGGTAGGACTCCTCGGCGCTGAAGGTGGGCATCAGCGTGAAACCACCGGCGACCTGGGCCTGCGCCGCCTGCGACATCGTCGCGAACGCCAACGCCGCCACCGCAGGCGCAGTCAGCTGGGGCACAGCGTGAAAATGAGATCGGGTCCGCATGCTGCCGGAGGCCGCCTTCAGGACTTGGCGGCCGGCGCCTCGGCGGTCGCGGGCTGGTGACCATAGCCATAGCCGTAACCTTCGCCATAGCCATAGCCGTGGCCCGAACCATAAGCACCGGATGCATCTTCACGCGCCTGGTTCAGCACCATCATCCTGACGGGACAGGCCTCGATGGTTGCCAGCGCGCTGTGCACCATGGCCTGCAGCGTGTTGTCGGCGCGTACGACGAGCACGATCTGCCCCATGTGCGTGGCCAGCACGCGCGACTCGGTGGTCAGCAGCAGCGGCGGCGAGTCGAAGATGATGATGCGGTCCGGGTACCGCGTGGCCATGTCGTCCAGCAGCGAGCTCATCGCGTCGCTGGCCAGCAGCTCGGTGGCCTTGGGGTGCGGCGAGCCGCTGGGCAGGATGGTCAGCTTGTCGACATTGGTGCGCAGCAGCACGCTGGCCATGTCGGCCTTGCCTTCGAGGATGTCGAGCAAGCCTGGACCCGCCGGCAGGCCCAGCACACGCAGCACCGAGGGGCGGGCAACGTCGGCATCAACCAGCATCACCGTGTGGTCCAACTCGGCCGCGATGCTCATTGCCAGGTTGATCGACGTGAAGCTCTTGCCCTCGCCGGCGACGGCACTGGTGACCATGATAAGGTTGCCATGGGTCAGCGTCGTCGCGCCGCGGCCGGTGGCATTGGCGATCAGCGGGCGTTTGATGACGCGGTACTGGTCAGCCAATCGGGTCCGCGGCGCGTTGGGCGTGACGATGCCGTTGGACGCGATGCGATCCAGATCCAGGTCGACCTTGCGCGAAACCGCAACCGGATCGAGCTTGGGTGCTTCAGCAGCCGGTACCGGCACAGCGACAACCGCCACCGGCGGCGGCAGGTCCGGCGGAAGCACACGCGGCAGATCGATCTCGGGAACGACGACGCCGGCCTGGCGCAGTTGCTCCAGGCGCTGGGCGGCTTGTTCGATCAGGCTGGACATGCGCTCAGGCCCCGTAGCGGTTCATCACCAACAGGGCCACCATGCCGCCCATCATCAACAGCAGCAGGCCGCCCGACGCACCAGCGAATCGCAGCATGCGCATGCGCTCGCGGCGGCGGTCGACATCGGACACCAGCAGGGTGACCACGCCCAGCAGCGGCAGGCCGGTGCCGGCGCGCAAGGCGTTGCCGTCGCCGAAGGTCGGCCGCACCTGCGTGGCGACGAAGGCTGTCGCGAGCCCGGCAGCCAGGGCCGCCAGCAGCGCCACCGGGAACAGCACCAGACGGTTCGGCGACACCGGCTTGGGCGCCACACGCGGCGGGTCGATGAGGCGGAAGTCGGCAACGCCGGAGGCCACGTCGAGTTCCCCGGACATCACGGCCGACTGGCGGCGCGCCACCAGGTCTTCGTAGTTCTTGCGCGTGACGGCGTAGTCGCGGTTCAGCTGCGAGGCCTCGGCCTCGATCTGCGGCGCGGTCTTCAGTTGCTCGCGCAATGCAGCGTAGCGACCGGCGTATTCGTCGACGCGGGCTTTCATGGCTGCCAGCTGCACCTCGGCAGACGCCAGCATGCGGCCCAGTTCCTGCTGCGCCAGGCTCTCGTTGGCCGCTGCCGGACTGGGGGCAAACGCCGCCTGCTGCGCCGCCTTGCGCTGCTGCTCGATCACCTCTTTGCGGCGTTGCTCCTCGAGATCGGCGATCAAGCGGCGGGCGCCGAGCACGTCGGGATGCTGGTCGGTGTAGCGCTGCAGCAGCTGGTCGAGGTTGCGCTTCTGGGCGTCGATGCGCGAGTCCAGCTCCTGCGTCGAGACGGCGATGTTGCTTTCCTTCAGCAGGCTGGGCAGGGCCACGCTCTGCGACTGCGTGCGCGAGTCGGCGAGCTGCTTCTTGGCCGCGTCGCGCGAGCGCTCGGCTTCACGCAGTTGCAGGCGCGCGGCCTCGAGCTGGGTTCCGACCTCGGCCAGGCGCGTGGCCGTGTCCTTGCCGTCCGCGCCCTGGCGGTCGATGTTGCGCAGCCTGAATTCCTTCAGCCGCGCCTCGGCCTCTTCGAGCTTGGTCTCGAAGATCTTGATCTGCTCGTTCAGGAAGGTCTTGGCCGAGTCCGTGTCCTTGCGGCTGGCACCCAGCCCGGACTCGACGAAAATCGACACCATGGACTGGATCACACGCTTGGCCTTCTCCGGCTCGGCGTCGCGGTAGGCCATCGAATACAGGTTCACCCCACCGGCCGTGCGGATCTCGATGCCTTTCTGCAGCTTCTCGATGAGCCGCTCCTGGTCGGCCTTGGTCTGGTTCTTCAAGTCCAGATCGGCCATGCGCACCAGCTTCTCCAGGTTGGGCCGGCTGATCAGCGTGCGGCTGAGCATGATGATCTGCTGCTCGACGTTGGGCTGCACGGCCAAGCCGCTCATCAGCGGCTTCAGGATCGAATCGGTGTCGACGTAGACACGCGCCGACGCCTCGTACTGGTCGGGAATCTTCCACACGACGACCACGCCGGCCACCGCGGCCACCCAGGTCACGATCAACGCCGTCCAGCGGAAGCGCCACATGCCGCGGGCCGTCGTCAGCAACTGGTGGATGAACTCTTGCATGCCGGTGATGAACGGGTGGAAAACAGCGGCGCCGCAGCGCCACCGGTCAGAAGAAACTCTGCGGGATGATCAGGATGTCGCCCGGCCGCATCTCGACGTTGGCCGACACGTCGCCGCGCTTGACCAGGTCGTTCAGCCGCACGGCGTACTGCTTGTTGCCCTCGGCCGTGCGCAGGATGGAGGCACCGTTGCCGTCCGCAAAGTCGGTCAGCCCGCCGACGGCGATCATCACGTCCAGCACCGTCATCTTCTGCTTGTAGGGCAGGAACTGCGGACGCGCCGCCTGGCCGACGACGCGGATCTGCTCGCTGTACGGCCCGATGAAGCCGGTGACGATGACAGTGACGATGGGGTCGCGCACATAGGCGGCGAGCTTCTTCTCGATCTCGCGTGCGATCTCGACCGAGGTCTTGCCCTGGGCCGGCAGTTCATCAACCAGCGGCGTCGAGATCTTGCCGTCCGGACGGACGGTGACCGCCATCGACAGCTCGGGATTGCGCCAGACCGTGATGTTCAGGCTGTCGCCGGCACCGATGACATAGCTATAGTCAGCCGTCTGCGCGGACACCGGCGCCGACGGCAAAACACTCATTGTGACACCGCCGCAACCACCCAAGGTCATCGCGCCGAAGGTCAATAGTGCGTATCGGAAACGCGAAAGCGGGAAGCTAAGACTCATCATCACAGGGAGCTCCAGTCAACCTCAGGGCACGCGACCGACGTCGCGCAACCCCAGCGTCAAGGCCGGAACTTGCATCCTGTCGGCAAACACAATGTTCGCTTGTTGACCTAGCTTGGCCCAACAAACAAATGATGTCATAGGCCGCGAGCGCGATCACGCCGCCCACAATCGGCATCGCAGATCCTTACGCGCAATTTTCACGTTCGGCAACGATGTGTGAACACCCCCAAGATTTCAGCGCAGGGCCACGAACTGGACCCTACGAGGCAGACACAAGACACCTCCCCTTGAGGCGCTTGTCTAGCGGTTGGTATCAGGCCCGAACCGGGCGCACTAGCACTAGACGCCTCCTCGCCGACGAGCGTCGAGGGCTGTCGGATTTTCTTACAACAGGCAGCCTGCACACTGCCGGGAAGAGACAAGCCAACGCCTATGTCATTGAAAAAAAACGAGTTTCTGATTTTGGCATGAAGCCTGCTTTACAGACCTCCGTCGGGCTCCATAGCTTTGACTCGCAGCCCAAATCGCCGACCTCTCTAGGAGCGCAACATGTTCAAGTTCATTAAAGTTCCCGTCGCTGTGGCACTACTCGCGGCAGGCGCCGCGGCAAACGCAGGTCTGGTGATCGACGATTTCAGCGTCGACCAAAACTTCATCAGTGACAACACTATCGGTGGGTCTGGTACTTGGGCGACGCAGGCGGGCCCCAGCAGCAGCATCATTGGCGGCTATCGTGATCTATATGTAGAAAAGACCAGCGGCAATTCGTCGTCAGCTCTTGATGTTTCCGCTGGCGTCACCGGCGGTTCGTTGTTCTATTCGCAAGACTCTGGTGTCGGCGCGACCGGCTTGGTGCGCTGGGATGGCAGTTCCAGTGCCTCGACGATCGATGTCGATGGTCTGGTCACGGCGCCGAATGTTGGCGAAGACCTGAGTGCGTCCGGCATCGCGATCCGGGTGGCGGTCAATTCTGCGGATCTAGGCTTTCCGATCACGCTACAGGCATGGACCTTTGACGGCACAAGTTACGTCATGTCGCAAGTGACGCAGGTCGCGTCCGCAGGCCCCGGTTACTACGACTTCACTTTCGCGTCCTTCGCTGGCGCAGACTTCTCGAACGTAGGCGCCCTGCAACTAGTGCTGAACAACCTGGGTACGATCAGCGCGCTGGATATCGAGATCGATATTATTCAGTCGGTCCCGGAGCCGACGTCACTAGCTCTGGTCGGACTTGCCCTCGCAGGCGCCGGTCTGGCGCTTCGTCGTCGCCAAAACGCCTGAGTTCTTCGGGCAACGAACCCGCGAACCCGAGGGGACACGGCCCCTCGGGCTAGAAGGACTGTCGCCCCGCCTGTCGGGGCGCTTCCTTTTTGCAATCCGGTATCAGGTGTGCCAAATGGCATACAGGTTCACAGACCCCTTGGCTGCGGGACGCAGCCCACTCGTCGCAGGTCTATTGTCTTCCTACAATTATTGGCTGACAGCGACGCCCGTTCGGAGAACTTGCATGCAACACAAACCGCACGAAACTGCGCCGGGTTCGTCGCGCGACGAGGCTGGGGCGTCCATACCCGTCCAGGGCGTCGCGCGGCGCCGGCTACTGCGCGCCGGAGCGTCTGCTGCGCCACCGGTGCTATTGACGCTGGCCAGCGGTCGGGTTTCGGCCGCCTACAGCAGTTGCACAGTCGCCTCGTCGTTTGTCTCGGTTGCCACATTCGCGAGCCGCAATCCCACCGCCACGGCGCAATGCTCGACCAAGACCTGCGAGAGTTGGAAGACTGAGTGTTCGGGCGGTTCGTACAAGAGCTACCTCGACGCCACCACCGTCACTGGTCTGTTCGGTGCCTGCTCGCCCGCGTCCAGTTTCAGCAACAGTTCGCTGAGCACGGTACTCAAACATATCAACGGCATCGAACTGAACACCGAACTCGGAGTGCTCCAGCATCTGATCTCGCTGTGCATGAACGTGAAGACTGGCAACGCCTCGCTGCCGGGCAACTGCACCCAGGCCTATATCGGCGACGTCTGGAAAAACTACAAGGCCAACGGCCAGCGCTACAAGCTACCCAGTTCGGGCATCGACTGGGATTCGTCCAAGGTTGTGATTTGGGTGCGTATGCTCGTCTACCCGTCTGCCTGAAGCGAGTTGGGGACCTGCGGCGGAGATGGTAGCGCGCCTGATCGCCGCCCCCGGTTTGCTGCTCAAGGACTGGGGAGAGAACACTGCTGTGGTGTACGCATCCGCCACCGTCAGCACACACCTCGTCAGCGCCGACGCCGCACGGCTGCTACGGTTTTGCCTGGCGAGCGCCAGCCAGCCATTGGTGGCGCCAGCGAATGTATCACCCGACGCGGTGAACGCCTTGCTTTTGTCAGGCTTGCTGCATCGCGTGCAATGATGGGTGCCAGCGAGCGCTGCGTGGACCAGTTGGATGTGCGACAGGCACTCGCTGGCGCTGGACTGCCGATTCGCATGGGCCCGTTTGTCGCGCGCATCCAGTCACACTTGCCAGAAGTAGCGGCATCGGTAACACGACTGTATGGGCGGCATGCCATCGCCGGCGATAGTGCCTTCGTCGATTTTGATGTCGCCGTGCAACGGCCTGCCAGGATGCTGCGCTCGTGGCACCCCCAGGTCGTGTTCGAACTCGGCGGCCAATCCCCGTTCAACCCCTTGCCCGGCAACCAGGGCTTCCCGCTGCTGGAGTGGGGCCTGAACTGGTGTGTCTACGGCATGTGCCACCAGTATCTGATCCTGCACGCGGCGGTTTTGGAGCGCAACGGGCGCGCACTGATCCTGCCGGCGCCGTCAGGGTCGGGCAAGAGCACCTTGTGCGCGGGCCTGCTGTTCGGCGGCTGGCGGCTGCTCTCGGACGAGTTGACGCTGATCCGCCCCGCCGACGGCCGCATCGTGCCCAATCCGCGGCCCGTGAGCCTGAAGAACCAGTCGATCGACGTGATCCAGCGCTTTGCGCCCCAGGTCCGCTTCGGGTCCCGTGTCGCAGAGACCAGCAAGGGCGTGGTGGCCCACTTTGCTGCACCGGTCGACGCCATCCGCCGGGCCGACGAAGCCGTGCTGCCGGGCTGGGTGGTGCTGCCGCGCTACGCCGCCGGTGCACCCGCGACGCTGCAACGCCTGGAGCGGGCGCAGACCTTCATGCAACTCATCGAAAACGCGTTCAACTACGCCGTTTTCGGCGCCGCAGGTTTCGACCTGCTTGGCGCGCTGCTCGACCGCAGCGAGTGTTTCACCTTCGACTACAGCAGCCTGCCCGAGGCGGTGGACCTGTTCAACCGGCTGGCCGACGGCCAGGCCGTCGGCACCGCATGACCGCCGCTCGCGACGAGGTCATCACCGCGCTGCGCGACCTCGACGCCGCGGCCGCCTGGCC
>JBASTF010000801.1:0-2691 GCA_049274755.1 Rubrivivax sp.
CCGCAGCGCCGCGAAGCGCGGCGCCAGGCGCACGCGGCTGGCGGCACGCACGCTCAGCGTGTCGTGCGGCCGGATCAGGCTGAAGTGGCACTGCAGGTTGCCGGCCGCGTCGCGGCTGTTGCGCAGCGGCTCGGGCGTGGGGCTGACACGCAGGTCGAAGCCCAGCAGGCGCTGCGCCGCGTCGTCCAGCGGCTGCAGGTGCGCCAGGTGGTGGGCCAGCGTCACCGGCGCCGCGTAGGCGTAACGCGTTTCGTGCACGACCTCGAGATCGACCACCATCAGCCGCTACACCCGTTGGTCCTGGCCATGGGCCAGCGTGAAGTAGCGGGTGCCGATCTCGTCAGCCAGGCCCAGCGCGGCCTCGTTGAGCTGCAGCGACAGCAGGCCCAGGGCCTCGGCGATCTGCGCGTCGCTGGCGCCACGCAGCGATTCCAGCGTGATGCCGGCGCCGTCGGGCGGCAGTCGCGCCAGCAAGGGCTGCAGGCTGGCTTCGCTGCCCGGCAGCTTCTTCAGCTCGGTGCGCAGCCGGCGCAGCACGCCGCCGTAGGCGCGCGGGTTGTTCGTGTCCAGCACCAGCAGGTCGGTCAGCGCCAGCAGGTCTTCGTGGCGCTGGTAGCGGGCGCGGAAGGTGATGGCGCTGTCGAACAGTTCCAGCAGCAGGTCGATGCCGGCGGCGCCGCCCAGCGCACGTGCGTCGAGGAAGGCTTCCATGCGGGTGGTCAGGCCAACCAGCCGCTCCAGCAGGCGGCCGACGGTGAGCAGCCGCCAGCCGTGGTCGCGTGTCATGCGGTCGGTCTGCGCACCGGTGACGGCGGCCAGCTGCATCGCCAGCCTGTCCAGCGCCGGCAGCACCTGCGGCAGCGTCGGCAGGGCGCCGGCCTCGACCTGCAAGGCCTGGCCGAACTCCAGGCCCATCGTGCGGATCAGGCCCCATTGCTCCGACGACAGGCGTTCACGCAGCGCCTGCGAAGCCCGTTCCAGCGCCTGCAGGTTGTAGGCGACGCTGCAGGCTTCCTGGGTGTCGGCCAGGCCGGCCAGCAAGGCCCGCTCGAACAGATGCGCCGACTGCGCCAGCGTCGGCACACCCCGCGGCGCCAGGCCGTTGGCCACCGCCATCGCCGACAGCGCACGCTGCACGGCGTCGTCGGCATCGCTGTCGGCGTCGATCAGCAGCAGCGTCGCCCGTGCCAGCCGCACCAGCTGCTCGGTGCGCTCGGTGTAGCGGCCCAGCCAGAACAGGTTTTCGCCGGTGCGGCTGCTCACCGGGCGGCGGCGCTGCGCGATGTCGTCGACCTGCAGGCGCTGCGGCAGCATGCTGAAGGTGTCGACCGGGCCGTCGGTGAGCACCCAGGTGTCCAGGCTGGAGCCGCCGCGCTGCATGCTGACGCTGCTGTCTTCGCGCTGCGCCACCCGCGTCATGCCGCCGGGCAGCACATGCCAGCGGCCGGCGCCGTCGGCGATGGCGTAGACACGCACCATGGCCGGGCGCGGCGTCAGCGCCCCATTGCCCCAGATGGGTGCCCGCGAAAACCGCAGGCGGTCCTGCAGCGTCCAGGCCTCGGGGTCTTCCTCGACGCGGGCGCTGACACGGTCGTGCACCTGCGAAGTGCGGCCATCGCGGGGATAGGTGCTGCGCAGCACCTTGCCGTCGAGATGGCCACGCACGTCCTGCCAGGCCGCCGCTTCGCCGCACCACCAGGTGGGCAGCGAAGGCAGCAGCAGTTCATGGCCGAGCAGCCGCTGCGCGATGCCGGGCAGGAAGCCCTGCACCGCCGGCGATTCGAGGAAGGCGCTGCCCAGCGCATTGGCCATCACCACGCTGCCGGCACGCGCTGCCTGCAGCAGGCCGGGCACCCCCAGCGCGCTGTCGGGCCGCAGTTCCAGCGGGTCGCACCAGTCGTCGTCGACACGGCGCAGCAGGCCGTGCACCGGCTCCAGGCCTTCGACGGTTTTCAGGAACAGCTTTTCGCCGCGCACCGTGAGGTCGCCGCCTTCGACCAGCGGCAGGCCCAGGTAACGGGCGAGGTAGGCGTGTTCGAAATAGGTTTCGCTGTAGGGCCCGGGCGTCAGCAGCGCGACCCGCGGCGTGGCGCCGCCGGCGACGTCGCGGGCCATGGTCTCGACGGTGTCCAGCAGGCGGCGGTAGCTGGACGCGATGTGCTGCACACGCAGGTCGCGGAAGGCATCGGGGAACTGGCGCGAAACGACGAGGCGGTTGTGCAGCACGTAGCCCAGGCCCGACGGCCCCTGCGTGCGCTGGGCCACCACCCACCACTGGCCATCGGGGCTGCGCGCCAGGTCGTAGGCCACGATGTGCAGGCGCAGGCCGCCGGGCGGCTGCACACCCAGCATCGGCCGCAGATAACCCGGATGGCGCAGCGCCAGCGCCGGCGGCAGCAGGCCTTCCTGCAGCAGCGTGCGTGGGCCGTAGAGATCGGCCAGCATCGTTTCCAGCAGCGCCGAACGCTGCACGACACCGGCTTCGATGGCCGCCCACTCGGCCGGCTCGATCAACTGCGGCAGCAGTTCCAGCGACCAGGCGCGGCTGGCCGCACCCTGCTCTTCGAACACGTTGTGCGTGACGCCGTCGAGCTGGATCTGCTGCGCCACCTGGGCGCGGCGGCGGTCCAGGTCGTCGGCCAGCTCGCGGCCGGCGGCCGGTGCCGGCATCAGCGCCGCAAACTGCTGCCA
>JBASTF010000802.1:0-1643 GCA_049274755.1 Rubrivivax sp.
CAGCCACCGCTGCGGCACGTTCGCGGGCATGGGCACGCGTGGCTTCGCCCGGTTCCGGCAATGGCGTGTGGCGGCCCTGCGCCAGCGTGCGGCCGGCCAGCAGCCAGGCCATCGTGCCGTCTTTCAGCGACACCACGCGGTTCGGCAGCCCGGCGTCGATCAGCGTCTGCGCACCGACGATGCTGCGTGTGCGGCCGGCGCAGTTCACCACCACCAGGGTCTCGGGCCGCGGCGCCAGTTCCTGGATGCGGTAGACCAGCTCGGCACCGGGCAGGCTGTGCGCAAACGGCAGGCTGAAGTCGGCGAACTCCTCGGTGGTGCGGCTGTCGACGACGACGATGTCTTCGCCCGCGGCAATGCGGCGCTGCAGGTCCTCGGCATCGATCCACGGCGTGTGTTTGTCGTGTTCGATGATTTCGCCGAAGGCCTTGCTCGGCACGTTGCTGCCGCTGAAGACTTCATGGCCGGCAGCGGCCCAGGCCGCGACGCCGCCCTGCAGCACCGAGACGTTGCGCCAGCCCAGCTTCACCAGCTTGGCCGCCGCGGCATGGGCCAGGCGGTCGCCGTCTTCGCCACCGTCGCTGAGCACGATGCGTGTGTCGCGGCGCGGCACCAGGCGCGCGATCAACAGCTCCAGCCGCCACAGCGGTGCCGAAGCCGCCAGCAGCAGATGGCGGCGCACGAAGACACCGGTTTCGCGCACGTCCAGCAGCGCGATCTCCTGGCCGTCGGACAAGGCCGCCTTCAGCGCCGCGGGGGCGATGGCCGCATGGCCGATGTGTTTGGGCGGGCCGAAGTGGCGGTAGCTGCCGCCGGCCGTGCTTTCGAAGACCACACGCTGCGTCAGCCGGTCCAGCGCCAGGCCGTAGAAATGCAGGTGCAGGCCGGGCAGGCCGTCGATCAGTTCGATGGTGTGCACGTCCTCGGGCAGCAAGGTCACCGATGTGCCGGCGACGACGTCGTGGCGGCCGGTTTCGACGAGCGGGTCGCGTGCCGGGTCGTCGCTGCGTTCGCGGCGGTAGAAGACATTGCGTTCCTTGCCGCTGACGCCGGCGATGATGGCCCAGGTGGTGTGGTCGTGCGGCGGCTGCGCCTTGCCAGCCTGGCCGGCGGAGACGTAGAGCGCAAAACGCCCATCCAGGTCTTCGGCCAGGCGGTAGACCTGGGCCGGGTTCTGCACCGAGACCGGGAAGTGCTCGGCCGGGAACAGCTCGGCCTGCAGGCCCAGTTGTTCGAGTGCACGGGCCACCGGCCGCAGCGTGTCGCGGCCGGGTGCGGCACCGGTGTCGAGCAGTTGCCGGGCCTGTGTGACGAAGGCGGCGATGGCGGCGTGGCGGCGGCTGGCGATGTCGGCAGCCAGGCGCAGAGCGGGTTCGGGATGGTTCATGCCATGACCTTAACAAGCGGGCCACAGGGCGCCAAAGAAGCGATTCGAGGGTCGATATCCGCTGCTTTCATGCCCGCTGCAGCGGCCTGCGTAGCATCACCGGCTTCCGTCACTCGCCACGGGTTCCTGCATGCATGCCTACCTCGTCACCGGCGCCGGCAGCGGCATCGGCTGGGCCGTCGTCGAAACACTGGCCCGTGCCGGCCACCAGGTGTGGGCCTGCGCACGCCGCGACACCGACCTGGCGCGCCTGGCC
>JBASTF010000803.1:0-1907 GCA_049274755.1 Rubrivivax sp.
ACTTCGGCGAGCGTCAGGCCCGCCGCTGGCTGGACCTGGCCCGCTACGCCGACAGCACCGGCTTCCAGAACGACAACACGCGCCCGAACAACTGGCGTTACCGCGACTACGTCATCAACGCCTTCAACCAGGACAAGCCCTTCTCGCGCTTCATCCAGGAGCAGGTTGCGGGTGACGAACTGTGGCCTGACAGCCAGGAGGCGCGCGTCGCCACTGGCTTCCTGGCCGGCTACCCCGACAACTTCAACTCACGCGACCTGGTGCAGCGCAAGTACCAGATCGAAACCGACATGACCGACCTGGTCGGTGAGACCTTCCTGTCCAGCACCATCGGTTGCGCCCGTTGCCACAACCACAAGTCGGACCGCGTCAGCCAGAAGGAGTACTTCCAGCTGCAGGCCTTCTTCGCCAACACCGCCTTCAACGAGAAGACGCCGTTGGCCCAAGGCACCGAGACCGAATACGACAAGGAGTTCCTCAAGGCCCAGGCCGCCTACCAGGACGCCACCAAGGACATCCGCGCCAAGCAGAAAGCCATCCTGGACACGGTGCGCGAGGCCGGTCGCAAGTACTACAACGAGCGCTACCTTGACGACAGCCGCGCCGCCATCTTCAAGCCCGAAGGCGAGTGGACCGCGCTTGACAAGTGGGTGAACTGGCGCAAGCAGGCCGTGGCGTCCGACAACGAAATCGTCCAGTACCTGCGCAACACCGCCGAGGAGAAGGACCGCACCGACCACAATCCCGACAACGTCGAGAAGTGGAAGCAGTACCAGGCCCTGCAGGCCGAGCTCAAGAAGTTCGACAAGCTCAAGCCCGCCAAAGGCAGCACCTGGCTGACCACGGCTTTCGAGCTGACGAACAAGGAGGTGCCGGCCACCCATGTGCGCTTCGGTGGCATCCATGAGCGTCCGCTGGAAGCGGTGAACCCGGGCATCCCGGCGCTGTGGGGGGGCAAGGGTGAGGTCGCCATCACGCCGACGGACAAGTCTTCGGGTCGCCGCAGCGCGCTGGCCCAGTGGCTGAGCAGCGACAGCAACCCACTGACCGCCCGCGTGTACGCCAACCGCGTGTGGGCCCAGTACTTCGACAAGGGCATCGTGCCGACCGTGGCCGACTTCGGTCGGGCTGGCCAGAAGCCCACGAACCCCGAGTTGCTGGACCACCTGGCTTCGCGCTTCGTGGCGAACGGCTGGAGCGTCAAGAAGTTGCACCGCGAGATCCTGCTGTCGGCGACCTACCGCCAGGCTTCCGATGAGCGCGCTGAGGTGGTCAAGGCCGACCCGGAGAACAAGCTGCTGGCGGTTTACCCCCGCAAGCGCCTGGAAGCCGAAGTCATCCGTGACTCGCTGCTCTACGCATCGGGCCTGCTGGTGGACAAGGTCGGTGGCCCCTCGGTGTTCCCGCCGGTGCTGAAGGTCGGTGATGTGGGGAAGTCGCAAGACTTCAATGGCAACCGCGCCTGGACGGTGTCGGAGAACAAGGAAGACTGGCACCGCCGCAGCATCTACGTGTTCACGCGCCGCAGCTTCCCGTACCCCATCACGCAGAACTTCGACCCGGCCAACCCGAACAACCCGCACCACAAGCGGGACGTGACGACCACGCCGCTGCAGGCCCTGACGCTCTTCAACAGCGAGGTCGTCTTTGACTGGAGCCAGGCGCTGGCAGGCCGCGTGATCAACGAGGCCGGCCCGAGCGAAGACGCCCAGCTCAGCCGCGTGTACGAAATCCTGTTCGCCCGTGACCCGAGCAAGGCCGAGCGCGCTGCCCTCAAGCAGTTCCTGGCCGATCAGCAGATCGCCATCCGCCAGCGGGTTGCATCCGGCAAGTTCGAAGTGGCCGTGCCGCAAGGCTTGAAAGACACGAAGAACTACGACCCGGTGCGCTCCGCCGCCTTCGTGGAC
>JBASTF010000804.1:0-12261 GCA_049274755.1 Rubrivivax sp.
CGGATTGCGCGGCCCGCAGGCACCGGCCGGCCTTGTTCGGCCAGCGCTTTCAGGTCCAGGCTGAAGCCCACCGCCGGGCGGTTGCGGCCGAACACCGCACCGACCTCGTCGTAACGGCCGCCCCGCGCCAGCGCATCGCTGCAGCCGGCACCGTAGACGGCAAAACGTGCGCCGCTGTAGTAGGCGTAGCCGCTCATGTCCGAGAGGTCGAAGCCGACGCGCAGCGCCGGGTAGCCGGTGGCCAGGTGCGTGGCCAGCCACTGCAGTTGCTCCAGCGCCTGGCGCACCAGCGGCCGCGCCGGCAGCTGCTCGCGTGCCGCCTGCAGCACCTCGGCACCACCGTACAAGCGCAGCAGCGCTCGCAGCGACTGCCGCGTTTCCTCGGGCAGGCCGGCGGACAGCGTTTCCACCGCCGACGCGTCCTTGTCCGACAGCGCGGCAACGATGTCCTGCAACTGCAGCGTGTCCAGCGGCACACCGGCCAGCACACCCCGCAGCACACGGGCGTCGGCCAGGTCGATGACGAGATCGCCGACGGCAGCCGCCTGCAGCCCGTCCAGCGCCAGCTCCATCACTTCCAGGTCGGCCTCGAGGCCGGCATGGCCGAAGATCTCGGCGCCGAACTGCAGCGGCTCGCGGGTGGCGTTCAGCCCCGAGGGCCGTGTGTGCAGCACCGGGCCGCAGTAACACAGGCGTGTCACGCCGTCACGGTTCAGCAGATGGGCGTCGATGCGTGCGGCCTGCGGCGTGGTGTCGGCACGCAGGCCCAGCGTGCGGCCGCTGAGCTGGTCGACCAGCTTGAAGGTCTTCAGGTCGAGTTCACGGCCGGTGCCCGACAGCAGCGACTCCAGATGCTCCAGCAGCGGCGGCATCACGAGCTCGAAGCCATAGCCCCGGGCCCGGTCCAGCAGCGAACGCCGCAGTTGCTCGATGCGCCGCGCCTGGGCGGGCAGCACGTCGGCGATGTGCTCGGGCAGCAGCCAAGCGGACAGCATTCAAATGTCACCGGCGGTTGAAAACGGCATTGTACGGGGCACCCGCCGGCGCACCCCGCACGCCGTGCCGCTCAAGGCGCCGGACGGTACTGCTGGTGCAGCGTGTCCATGCGCGCCACCTGGCCGCCGCTGAAGGTGTTCATGCAGGCGTCGTCGGTGTAGTCCATGAAGTTCGTGATCGGGTCGTTGCCCGGCTTGTTCGCGCAGCTGTTGCGGCCCACCGGGCAGCCGTAGGCCGCCGAGCGCTCCTGCGGCGTATCGCCGACCTGGTCGCCGTTGCCGTTGCAGCCGCCCTGGAACGTGTGGTACAGGCCCAACCAATGGCCAACCTCGTGCGTGCCGGTGTCGCCCAGGTTGTAGGGCGCGGCCGTGCCACCGGGCACCGAGCTGAACAGGATGACCGCGCCGTCCTGCGTCGGGCTGCGGTTGTAGTCGCTGGGGAAGGTGGCCCAGCCCAGCACGCCGCCGCTGGGGCTGGCGCTGTACAGGTTCAGCGTGCCGCTGCCACCGCGACGCAGCGCCGTCTTGGCCTGGCGCTCGGCCGAGCTGCCCGGTGTCATCGTGAACCAGGTGGTGTTGGTGGTGCGTGTGGTGCCGGCCAGCGTGAAGTAAAACGGCGAGCCGATCGCCGCGTGGGCTTCGTTCAGCACCGTCATCTGCGCAGCGATCTGGCTGTCCGGCACATCGCCGTTGCTCAGCCCCGTGCCGCGGCGGATGACGTGGAACCACACCGGCACCGCCACCGTGCCCGCGGCGCGGTCCAGCGCAGCGCGGCCTTCGGCAACACGCGAGGCCTTCCACGACTGGTGTGTCAGGTCTGCCATCTGCTGCTCGAAGTCGGTGACATGGCGCGTCGAGCAACGGGCGCCGCTGTCGATGAAGGCCTTCTGGTTGGCCCAACTGCGGCCGGCGAAGCTGAAGGCCGGGCCGGTGTCGGCATCGGTCTCGCCGATCTGCGCCTTGATCTCGGCAGCGACGCGCACCGGATCGCGGTCTTCGCTCGCCTGGGCCATCGCGGCCGTGCACAGCGCCAGGCCCGACAGGGCCGCGGCAACGCGGATGAACGCATGCTTCATGGGGTGGAACTCCTCGTGATCGGCGGTGCCCTCGGATGGAGCACGTCGTGCGCCCCATGCTAGCCGCGTGCCAGCATGGTGTCGCAGCGGGAGTTCCCGGTCCCTAGAACAGGAGGCTTGTGCGCCGCGCGGTCAGCGCAGCACCAGCAGCAACAGCAGACCCAGCACGATGGAGCTCAGGCCAAGGAAGCGGATCTGCCCGTCGCTGAGCTTCAGGGCCTGCTCGAACACACGGCGCCAGGCGTCGGGGCTGAGGAAGGGCAGCAGCCCCTCGAACACCAGCATCAGCGCCAGCGCGCCGAGCAGCAGGTCGCTCACCGCCGCACCGCGCCGGGGCGTTTACTTGCGCGGTGCGACCGGCGCCGCGCCCGCGGCGCTGCCGCCGCCACGCATGGCACCGAAGAAGTCCGACGAGGGGTCCAGCACCATCATGTCGCCCTTGGTACGGAAGCTGGCGCGGTAGGCCTCGAGGCTGCGGTAGAACTTGGCGAACTGCGCGTCGCGGCCGAAGGCGTCGGCGTACAGCGCGCTGGCCTTGGCATCGCCCTCGCCCTTGATCTTCTGCGCATCGCGGTAGGCCTCGGCGATGATGACTTCGCGCTGGCGGTCGGCATCGGCGCGGATCTTTTCGCCTTCGGCAGCCCCCTGCGAACGCAGTTCGTTGGCCACCTGCTTGCGCTCGGATTCCATGCGGCGGTAGACCGAATCGGTGATGTCGGCGACGAAGTCCGCGCGCTTGATGCGCACGTCGATGATCTCGATGCCGAAGGACTTGGCTTCGTCGGCCAGCCGGGTGCGCACGTCGGTCATGATCTTTTCGCGTTCGCCGGAGAGCACACCACGCACGTCGCGCTTCGTGATCTCTTCGTTGAACGCCGCCTGCACCACCGGCGACAGCCGGCTTTCCAGGTTGCGGATGTCGGTGCCGTTGTTGCGGATGAACTGGCGCGGCTCGGCGATGCGCCACTTGACCAGCCAGTCGATGACCAGGCTCTTCTTCTCGGCAGTGAAGATCGGCCGCGTTTCGGGGCTGTCCATCGTCTGGATGCGCTTGTCCAGGAACACGACGTTCTGGAACGGCGGCGGCAGCTTCCACTTCAGGCCGGGTTCGGTGACCACTTCCTTGATCTCGCCAAGCGCGTAGACCACGGCAACCTGGCGCTGGTCGACGACAAACAGCGTCGAGGCCAGCAGCATCAGCACGACGAGCGCGCCGGCAACGGTGAGGGCAATGCGGTTCATCTGTGGGGCCCCGATCAACGGCCTTCGCGGTCACGCGTGCGCGCGCCGTCGCGGGACCGGACGTCGCCGGCCGGTGCGGTGGGCGTGGTCGATTCCGACGGCGTCGGCATCACCAGCGGCTGCGTGGCGGCTGGTGCGCCCGATTGTTGCAGCAAGCGGTCCAGCGGCAGGTACAACAGGTTGGAGCCGCTGCGCGCGTCGACCATCACCTTCGTGACGTTGCTGTAGACCTGCTGCATCGTCTCGATGTACAGGCGGTCGCGTGTGACCTGCGGCGCCTTCTGGTACTCGGTCAGCACCGAGCGGAAGCGCTGCGCGTCACCTTCGGCCTGCGCCACCACACGCGAGCGGTAGCCCTCGGCTTCTTCGGCCAGGCGGCTGGCCGTGCCTCGCGCCTTCGGGATCACGTCGCTGGCGTAGGCCTGGCCTTCGTTCTTGAAGCGGTCGCGGTCGGCACCGGCTTTCACCGCGTCGTTGAACGCGGCCTGCACCGAATCGGGCACCTGCACGTTCTGCACGTTGACGTTGGCGATGACGATGCCGGCCTTCAGCCGCTCCAGCTGGGCCTGGATGTTCTTCACCAGGTCGGTGGCCAGCGCGTCGCGTTGCTCGTACAGCACCGAGTCGACCTTGCTGCGGCCGACGATCTCGCGCACGGCCGATTCCGCGGCCTGCACCACGGCGTCGTCGGCATTGCGGTTCTCGAACAGGTAGGCACGGGCATCGCTCAGCCGGTACTGCACGGTGAAGCGGATGTCGACGATGTTCTCGTCCTGCGTCAGCATCGACGAATCGCGCAGCCCGGTGGCCTGCACGACGGTGCTGCGGCCGACGTCGACCGAACGCAGCTGCGTCACCGACACCGATTCGTGCGCCTGCACCGGATACGGGAAGCGCCACTGGAACCCCGCATCGGCCGTGCTGCTGTACTTGCCGAAGGTGGTGACCACCGCCTGCTGGCCTTCCTGCACGATGAAGAAGCCGCTGCCCAGCCAGACCAGGGCCACGACACCGGCGATCAGGCCGACGCCGATGCCTGCGCTTTTCATGTCGGGCTGGAACGAGGGGCCGCCGCCACCGTCGTTGTCGTTGCGGCCGCCCCCCCCGCCGCCGGCCTTGCCGCCGAACAGGCCGCTGAGCTTGCGGTTGAAGTCGCGCCAGAGCTCGTCGAGATCGGGCGGGCCGTCGTTGCGGTTGTTGAACACCAGCCCGGAGAGGGCGGCGCGCCAGCGCGACAAGCGGCCGGAAGAAGAAGAGTTGTTCATGCGGTGGTGACCGGTTCGGCCGGTTCGACATTCTGGCGCCCGCGCACGGCGGCAGCGATGACCCCACGCAGGGTGTCCAATCCCTGCCCGCTGTGCGCGCTCACGAAAACACGGGGGCGGCGCACACCGGGGTGCACCTCGAGTTCGTCATGGTCCTCGCGCGGCTGCTGCGTGTCGTCCAGCAGGTCGCACTTGTTGTAGACCAGCACCTGGGGCACGGTGTCGGCGCCGATCTCGGCCAGCACACGTTCGACCTCGGCCATCTGCTCGGGCAGGGCCGGGCTCGCGGCATCGACGACGTGCAGCAGCAGGTCGGCATCGGCTGCTTCCTGCAACGTGGCCTCGAAGGCTTCGACCAGCTTGTGCGGCAGGTCGCGGATGAAACCCACGGTGTCGGACAGCGACACCGAGCCCTGGGCCTCGGCCAGCCACAACGAACGTGTCGTGGTGTCCAGCGTTGCGAACAGCTGGTCGGCAGCGTAGCTGCGCGCCTTGGTCAGCGCATTGAACAGCGTGCTCTTGCCGGCGTTGGTGTAGCCCACCAGCGAGACGCGGAAGGTGCCGCGGCGTTCACGCGCCTTGCGCTGCGTGCCACGCTGGCGCTTGACCTTCTCCAGCCGCTCTTTCACCGACTTGATGCGGTCACCGATCATGCGGCGGTCGAGTTCGATCTGCGCTTCGCCAGGGCCGCCGCGTGTGCCGATGCCGCCGCGCTGGCGCTCCAGGTGGCTCCAGCGCCGCACCAGGCGCGTGGCCATGTACTGCAGCCGCGCCAGTTCCACCTGCAGCTTGCCTTCATGGCTTTGTGCACGCTGGGCGAAGATGTCCAGGATCAGCGAGGTGCGGTCGGCCACCGGGCAGCCCAGGTGCAGTTCCAGGTTGCGCTGCTGGGCCGGGCTCAGGGTCTGGTCGAAGATCACGCCCTGGGCCGCGGTGGCGGCGACCATGGCCTTGATCTCGTCGGCCTTGCCGGAACCGACGAACAGCGCCGCGTCGGGCGCCTTGCGGCGCGCGGTGATGCGGGCGACGGCCACGTCGCCGGCCGATTCGGCCAGCAGGGCCAGTTCGTCCAGCGTCGGGTCGAACGCCATGCTCCCGCCGAGGTCGACACCGACGAGCACGGCGCGCGTCGGGCCGCCCTCGGGCGTGGCAGCCTGGAATGCAGCGGAACTCAAGGTCTTGGAAGGGGGCGGCGTGCCGGCCTCAGGCCTGCTCGCCGCTTTCGTTGGCGTGGAAGTTCACCGCGCGGCTGGGCACGACGGTGGAGATCGCGTGCTTGTAGACCATCTGCGTCACGGTGTTGCGCAACAGCACGACGTACTGGTCGAAGGATTCGATGTGTCCCTGCAACTTGATGCCGTTGACGAGGTAGATCGACACCGGCACGTGTTCCTTGCGCAGGAGGTTGAGAAAGGGATCCTGCAAGAGTTGACCTTTGTTGCTCACGATATGCTCCGTGTTGAGGGAGAGGGGGCCACGTTATCACACAGGGACAACCCTGAGTGCCGGAAAGGCCGTGGCCCCCGGGCGGGGTTCCTGTTGCCTAGGGGCTGCGGTCATCGAAAGGGTTGCTGCCGGAGCGGAACTCGATGCGCATCGGCGTGCCGCTGAGCTTGAAGTGCTCGCGGAACACACCTTCCAGGTAGCGCCGGTAGGCGTCGGTGATGTGGTCCAGCGAATTGCCGTGGATCACCACCAGCGGCGGGTTCATGCCGCCCTGGTGCGCGTAGCGCATCTTCGGCCGGAAGTTGCCGTCGCGGCGCGGTGCCTGGTGCTCGACCGCCGCCTGCAGCAGCCGCGTCAGCACCGGCGTCGGCATCTTCACGGTGGCCGAGGCATGTGCCGCGAGCAGCGCCTTCCACACGGCCGAGAGCCCGGTGCGGCGCCTGGCCGAAATCTGCAATACCGGCGCAAACTTCAGGAAGGTCAGCCGGCTTTCGATCGAACGCTGCAACTGCTGGCGCTGGTACTCGTCCGTGGCGTCCCACTTGTTGACGGCGATGACCACCGCCCGCCCCGACTCCAGGATGTAGCCGGCGATGTGGGCGTCCTGCTCGCTGACGCCCTGCGTCGCGTCGATCAGCAGCAGCACGACGTTGGCGTCGGCAATCGCCTGCAGCGTCTTCACGACCGAGAACTTCTCGATCGCCTCGAAGACCTTGCCCTTGCGCCGCAGGCCGGCGGTGTCGATCAACTCGAACCTGCGGCCATCGCGCTCGAAGGGCACGTGGATGGCGTCGCGTGTCGTGCCGGGCTGGTCGAAGGCCACCAGGCGCTCTTCGCCCAGCCAGGCGTTGATCAGCGTGCTCTTGCCGACGTTCGGCCGGCCCGCCACGGCCAGGCGGATGGGCCTGTCGTCGCTGCCGTCGGGAAGCTCGTCTTCCTCGTCGACGTCGAAGCCTTCGAGCGCTGCCTCCAGCAGGCTGCGCATGCCCTGCCCGTGTGCCGCCGACACCGGGTGCGGCTCGCCGATGCCGAGTTCGTGGAACTCGGCCAGCAGCGGCGACTCGCTCATGCCCTCGGCCTTGTTCACCGCCAGCAGCACCTTCTTGTGCTGCGTGCGCAGGTAGCGCGCGATGTCGTGGTCCTGCGCCGACAGGCCGGCACGCAGGTCGGTGACGAAGACCACCACATCGGCCTCGGCCACGGCCTGGCGTGTCTGCTTGGCCATCTCGGCGACCACGCCGCTGGGTTTCTCGGGCTCGAAGCCGCCGGTGTCGACGACGATGAACTCGCGCGGCCCCAGCTTCGCGTCGCCGTAGTGGCGGTCGCGCGTGAGGCCCGCGAAGTCGGCGACGATGGCGTCGCGGCTCTTCGTGATGCGGTTGAACAGCGTGGACTTGCCGACGTTGGGCCGGCCGACGAGGGCGATGACCGGCTTCATGGCTGGGTTCTCAGTTGGGTCGGAAGGCGAAGAAGCCGCCGTCGCGTGTGCTCACGAGCACGGTCGTGCCCGACAGCACCGGCGTCGCGACCACTGGCGAGCCGTCGGTCGGCAGGCGCAGTTGCTGCTCGCCGCTGGCCGCCGACAGGAAGTGCACATAACCCTCGCTGTCGCCGAACACCACGGTCGGGCCGGCCGTGAGCATGCCGCTGAGGCCGCGGTACAGCAGCTTCTCGTTGCTCCAGGCCACCTCGCCGTTGGCGGTTTTCCAGCCCGTGATGCGGTCGCTGGCGTCGGCGCCGATCACCACGTCCTCGTTGCCGCCCACCGGGTGCACACCACCGGCGTTGCGCGACCACAGCAGCGCACCGCGTGCGGCATCGGCGCAGGCCACGGCAGCCTGGAAGGCGCGGGCGCAGACCTTGTCGCCCAGGCGCAGCGAAGGCCCCAGCAGGTCGGCCAGGCGCTCCACTTCGTTGGTGCCGCGCGGCGAGGCCATCGCCACTTCCCACTGCAGCGTGCCCTTCAGCGGGTCCAGCGCCGCCAGGCGCGCGCCCTGCCCGACCAACAGGCTGTTCTTGTAGCTGGTCACGACACCGGCCTGCGACAGCGTCAGCGCATCGCCGGGCCGCGCCAGCGACCACAGCCTGCGGCCGTCCAGCGCGTCGAAGGCATGCACCGCGCGATCCACGCTCATCACGAACACACGTTCGCCGGCCACCAGCGGCGCCGTCACCACACGCGAGGGCACACGCTGCTTCCACAGCAGCTTGCCGCCGTCGAAGGTGACGACCTCGTTGTCGCGTGTGACGACGCTGGCGAAGCGCCCGTCGCTGCCGACACCAGCGGCCAGCGGCGCACCGGCATCGGCGCGCCAGACTTCGCTGCCGGTGTCGGCGTTCAGCGCCAGCACCGTGCCATCGGTGGCGCCGACGTAGAAGTTGCCGTTGCGCACCGTCACGACCAGCGGAAAACGCACGCTGCCGACACTGGCACGCCAGACCTGCTTGCCGGTGATCGTCGGCGTCAGCGCCTGCAACGGCGTGCGCTTGGGTTTGTCCGAACCGCAGGCCGCCAGCAACAGGGCCAGCAGCAGGGCTGGCAGCAGCCGAGGCGTCACTGGGCGGCCCCCGATGCTGCCGCTGCCGCCGACGCTGCAGGCGCGGCGCCCAGCGCCGTCAGCTTGGCGTCGACGAGGCGGCGGTAGTCGCTCTTCTCGTCCATCGCCTTCCAGGCTGCCTGGTAGGCGGCCAGCGCCTCGGCCTTCTTGCCGGCCGCCGTCAGCACATCGCCGCGACGGTCGGCCACCAGGCCTTCGAAGGCCGGCGCCTTGGCACCGTCGAGCTGCTTCAGCGCTTCGTCGTACTGCTTGGACTGCAGCAGCAGGCCGGCCAGGCGCAGGCGCGCGATCGTGCGGTACTCGTCCTCGGCGGCGTTGTCGGCCACCCAGTTCAGGCTGGCCTTGGCGGCATCGGCCTGGCCCTTGTCGAACTGCGCCTTGGCGGCGGCCAGACCGCCCTGCTGGGCGTAGCTGGTGCGCGGATAGCGGTCCTTCAGGTCGGTGAACACACGGCCGGCCTTGTCGGCGTCGCCGGCCAGGACCGCCACTTCCAGCGCGTCGTACATCGCGCTGGCCTTCAGCGCCTGGTCACGCTGCCACCAGTTCCAGCCGTTCCAGCCAGCGTAGGCCGCCAGCAGCAGGATCAGCAGCCAGGTGACCAGGTTGCCGTACTGCTTCCAGAACGCCTTCAGCGCGTCGAGTTGCTCCTGCTCTTGCAGGTCGAGTTGTGTGGACATGGGACAAACGCCGCGGCGGGAAACCGCGGA
This sequence comes from Rubrivivax sp., assembly GCA_049274755.1. GTDB lineage: Bacteria > Pseudomonadota > Gammaproteobacteria > Burkholderiales > Burkholderiaceae_C > Rubrivivax. Next base: position 9,290 of record JBASTF010000804.1, read on the forward strand.
TTATGCGTTGAGCAGGTCGCGGGCCCAGATGGCGGGCTCCGACAGGGGGCGCAGCACCTGGGCCGCATGGGCGTCGCGCAGCGGCTTCACGGCGACCTGGCCCTGGGCCAGTTCGTCGCCGCCGAAGATCAGGGCGTGGCGGGCGCCGCTGGCATCGGCCTTCTTGAACTGCGACTTCATGCTGCCGCCGCCGGCATGCAACTGCACCGCGACGCCGGCGTCGCGCAAGGCCTCGACGGTGGCCGTCACCAGCGGCAGCGCCAGCGCGTCGGGCACGATGGCATAGGCATCGGGCACCGGCGGCGGCGGGTTGGCGCCCAGCTGCTGCAGCAGGTCGAGCACACGTTCGATGCCCATGCCCCAGCCGATGCCGGGCGCCGGCTTGCCGCCGACCAGTTCGACCAGGCCGTCGTAGCGGCCGCCGCCGCAGATCGTGCCCTGGGCGCCGAGCTTGTCGGTGACCCACTCGAACACGGTCAGGTTGTAGTAGTCCATGCCGCGCACCAGGCGCGGGTTGATGCGGTAAGGCTGGCCGGCCGCATCGAGCATGACCTTCAGGCCGTCGAAGTGTTTCAACGAGGCTTCGCCGAGGAAGCTGATCAGTTGCGGCGCGGCTTCGACCAGGCCTTGCATCGCCGGGTTCTTGGTGTCCAGGATGCGCAGCGGGTTGCTGTGCAGCCGGCGCCGGGCTTCGGCGTCCAGCAGGTCCTTGTTGGCTTCGAAGTGCGCGACCAGGGCCGCGCGGTGCGCCTTGCGCTCCTCGGGCTGGCCCAGGCTGTTGATGTCCAGCCGCACCTCGCCCAGCCCCAGGTCCTTCCACAGCGCGCGGCACATGAGGATGACCTCGGCGTCGACGTCGGGCCCGCCGAAGCCCAGGGCCTCGACACCCACCTGGTGGAACTGCCGGTAGCGCCCGCGCTGCGGCTTTTCGTGGCGGAACATCGGGCCGATGTAGAACAGGCGCTTGCCGCCGTCGTACAGCGCCGAATGTTCGACGATGGCGCGCACGACACCGGCCGTGCCTTCGGGGCGCAGGCTCAGCTTGTCGCCGTTCATGCTGTCTTCGAAGGAATACATCTCCTTCTCGACGATGTCGGTCACCTCGCCGAGGCCACGCACGAACAGCGGTGTGTGCTCGACGATGGGCGTGCGCACGTTCAGGTAGGCGTAGCGCCGCATCAGCGCACGCACCTTGTCTTCGAACCACTCCCAACGCGCCGATTCCGGCGGCAGGATGTCGTTCATGCCTTTGACGGCTTGCAGTTGTTCGGCCATGTTGGTTGGTGTGTCAAGCAGCCGCCGCGGAACCGGCTTGGCCGGTCCGCCAGCGGCGCCCCCTGGGGGGAGCGCCGGAGGCGCTACGGGGGGGTTGTCACCTCGCCGAAGCGCTTCTCGATGTAGTCCTCGACGATCTTGTGGAACTCGGTGGCAATGCCTTCGCCGCGCAGCGTCAACGCCTTCTGGCCGTCGATGAACACCGGCGCCGCCGGCGCCTCGCCGGTGCCCGGCAGGCTGATGCCGATGTCGGCATGTTTGCTTTCGCCGGGGCCGTTGACGATGCAGCCCATCACCGCGACCTTCAGCGTCTCGACACCCGGGTACTTGGCCTTCCACACCGGCATCTGCGCACGCAGGAAGTCGTCGATCTGCTTGGCCAGTTCCTGGAACGTGGTGCTGGTGGTGCGGCCACAGCCCGGGCAGGCGGTGACGCTGGGGTTGAAGGCACGCAGGCCCAGCGACTGCAGGATCTCGCCGGCCACCACCACTTCCTGCGTGCGCGCTTCGCCGGGCTGCGGCGTCAGGCTGACGCGGATGGTGTCGCCGATGCCGTCCTGCAGCAGCACACCCAGCGCCGTGCTCGAAGCCACCGTGCCCTTGGTGCCCATGCCGGCTTCGGTGAGGCCCAGGTGCAGCGCGTAGTCGCAGCGGCGGCTCAGTTCGCGGTAGACCGCGATCAGGTCGCGCACGCCGCTGACCTTGCAGCTGATGATGATCTGGTTCGGGTCCAGGCCGACTTCGCGCGCATAGTCGGCCGACTGCAGCGCCGACTGGATCAGCGCCTGGTACATCACCTGCTTCGCGTCCCAGGGCTGGGCACGCAGCGCGTTGTCGTCCATCAGCGAGGCCAGCAGCTCCTGGTCCAGGCTGCCCCAGTTGACGCCGATGCGCACACACTTGTCGTACTTCGCAGCGGCCTCGACCATCATCGCGAACTGCCGGTCGCGTTTGTCGCCCTTGCCGACGTTGCCGGGGTTGATGCGGTACTTGCTGAGCGCCTGGGCCATCGCCGGGTGCTCGGTGAGCAGGCGGTGGCCGTTGTAGTGGAAGTCGCCGACCAGCGGCACGTCCACACCCATGCGGTCGAGCTGCTCGCGGATGTAGGGCACGGCGTCGGCGGCTTCGGGCGTGTTGACGGTAATGCGCACCAGCTCGCTGCCGGCCTGGGCCAGTTCCTTCACCTGGATGGCGGTGCCGATGGCGTCCACCGTGTCGGTGTTGGTCATCGACTGGATGCGCACCGGCGCGTCGCCGCCGATCGTGACGACACGGCTGCCCCAGACGGCACGGGCCTGGCGCGTGCGGCGCGGTGCCGGGTCGGCCAGCGCAATCGTGTCCATCGGGGCCGTGAGATCAGGGGCGTTCATCGCAGGCACCTCTACTGCAGTTCGAGCCGCGCCACGCTGTCGCGTGTGGCGGCGGCCAGGTCCACCGGCTTGCCGCGGAAACTGACACGCGTGGCCGGCGCGTTGCCGATTGTCAGGCGGATCGGCAAGGCCCCGTCCAGGCCCACGGTTTCGCCCGGCAGCACGGTGCGCGACAGCAGCAGCGCGCCGCGGGCGTCGCGCACTTCGATCCACGAGGCTGCGTCGACACGCAGCTGCAGCGGCGAAGCACCACTGGGTGCCGCCGGTGCGGGGGTGGCAACGGCCACTGCTGGCGGCGGCGCCGGCGCGGGAACCGGCGCTACAGCC
>JBASTF010000805.1:0-2982 GCA_049274755.1 Rubrivivax sp.
CGCCCGGTGTGGCCGGTGTGCCGCAGGCCAGCACGGTGCCCGGTGTTGCAGGGGTTGCCGGTGCCACACCGTCGGCCGACACGGCAGCGCCGGCGGCCACCACCGGCGAGCTGGTGGTGGTCACGACCGACCTGGTGAAGGCCACGTTCAGCAGCCTGGGCGGTTCGCTGGTGCGTCTGGAGTTGCTGAAGTACCGCGACAGCAACGACACACGGCACAACGTCGTGCTGTTCGACAACGGCGGCAAGCACCAGTACCTGGCGCAGAGCGGTCTCACGGTGCAAAGCGGCAGCTCGCCGCTGAACCACCTGACGCCGATGACCGTGGTGCCGGGCGAACGCACGCTGGCCGAAGGTGCCGGCGGGGTCTCGCTGAGTTTCCAGTCGCCGGTGATCGACGGCCACCAGCTGATCAAGACCTTCAGCTTCAAACGCGGCGACTACGCGGTGACCGTGAAGCACGAGGTCGTGAACCAGGGCACGGCGGCGTTTTCGCCCCAGCTCTACCTGCAGCTGGTGCGCGACGGCAACGCGCCGGAAGGCGAATCCTCGTTCTACTCGACCTTCACCGGCCCGGTGCTCTACAACGAGGCCAGCAAGTACAAGAAGATCGACTTCAAGGACATCGAGAAGGGCAAGGCCGAGCACGACAAGAGCGGCAACGACGGCTGGGTCGGCATCGTGCAGCACTACTTCGCTTCGGCCTGGCTGGTGCCGGCTGCCGGGCCGCGTGAATTCCGCACGGCCAAGGTGCCGGGTGCCAACAACCTCTACGCGATCGCGATGGTGCTGCCGCTGGGCGAAGTAGCGGCCGGCGCGACGAAGGTTCACGAGGCCGTGCTGTTCGCCGGCCCGCAGGAAGAGAAGAAGCTGGCGACGCTGGCGCCGGGCCTGGAGTACCTGAAGGACTACGGCTGGCTGATGCCGCTGTCCAAGCCGCTGTTCTGGCTGCTCGACCACCTGCACCAGATGATCGGCAACTGGGGCTGGGCCATCGTCGCCCTGGTCGTGCTGCTGAAGATCGCCTTCTACTGGCTGAACGCGCAGGCCTACAAGTCCATGGCCAAGATGAAGGCCATCAACCCCAAGGTGATGGAACTGCGCGAGCGCTACAAGGACAAGCCGCAGGAAATGCAGAAGGAGATGATGCGCATCTACCGCGAGGAGAAGGTCAACCCGCTGGGCGGCTGCCTGCCCATCCTCGTGCAGATGCCGTTTTTCATCGCGTTGTACTGGGTGCTGCTGTCCAGCGTGGAGATGCGCAACGCACCGTGGATCGGCTGGATCACCGACCTCTCGGTGAAGGACCCCTGGTTCATCCTGCCGGTGCTGATGACCCTGTCGTCGCTGGCCCAGGTGGCGCTGGGCGCCAAGCCGCCCGATCCGGTGCAGGCCAAGATGATGTGGATCATGCCGCTGGCCTTCGGCGTCATGTTCTTCTTCTTCCCGGCCGGCCTGGTGCTGTACTGGCTGACGAACAACCTGCTGTCGATCGCGCAGCAGTGGTACATCAACAAGAAGCTGGGTGTTCCCAACACCTGACCCCCGTGAACTAGGCACGTTCGCGCGGACTGCGTCCCGCGAATGGGGGTTGAGCCGCAGCCGGCGAGCGCCGACGATGCAGACATGCGGGTGACCCGGCACAGCCTGCCGGCTCGGGAGCGCCGCGCGAAGACCTCGGAAGAGGCCGACCGCGTCTCCACCCGCGCCACACCACGCCCGACCGGCGGCGCGCCAGAATCACCACACGATGTGCGCCGCCCTCTCCTCGTCGTCGGGCTCGCTGGCCCTGTTTTCCCCTTTGGCCCGTCTGCACGACCCCATCGTCGCCATCGCAACCGCCGCGGGGCGTGGCGCCGTCGGCATCGTGCGTGTGTCGGGGCCCGATCTTTCGGGCCTGGTGCTGAAGCTCTTCGGCCGCGCACTGGCACCCCGTGTTGCCACCCTGCTGCCCTTCAGCGCCGCCGACGGCCGGCTGCTGGACCGCGGCCTGGCCCTGCATTTCCCTGCACCGCAGTCCTACACCGGCGAAGACGTGCTGGAACTGCAGGCCCATGGCGGCGCCGTGCTGCTGCAGTTGCTGCTGGCGCGCTGCCTGGAAGCGGGCGCTGACATCGGTCTGCGCCTGGCCGAGCCCGGCGAGTTCACGCAGCGCGCCTTTCTCAACGACAAGCTGGACCTGGCCCAGGCCGAGGCCGTGGCCGACCTCATCGACGCCAGCACCGAGGCTGCGGCGCGTTCGGCGGCGCTGTCGCTGGGCGGCGCGTTCTCCGCCGAGATCGACGGCATTGCTGAGCGCCTGCTGCGGCTGCGCATGCTGGTGGAAGCGACGCTGGACTTTCCCGAGGAAGAGATCGACTTCCTCGAAAAAGCCGGCGCCCGCGGCCAGCTCGACGGCATCGAGGCCGCCATCGGCAGCGCGCTGGCCCGTGCGCGCCAGGGTGCGCTGCTGCGCGAAGGGCTGCGGGTGGTCATCGCCGGCCAGCCCAATGTCGGCAAAAGTTCGCTGCTGAACGCGCTGGCCGGCGCCGAGCTGGCCATCGTGACGCCGATTCCCGGCACCACCCGCGACAAGGTCAGCGAAACCATCCAGATCGAGGGTGTGCCGCTGCATGTCGTGGACACGGCCGGCCTGCGCCACCGCGACGAAGCGGCCGACGAGGTCGAGCGCATCGGCATCGCACGCAGCTGGGACGCCATCCGCGGCGCCGATGCCGTGCTGTTCCTGCACGACCTGACACGGCGTGGCGACGCCGCCTACGAAGCGGCCGACGCCGCCATTGCCACCGACATCGCCGGCGCCGACGTGCTGCATGTCTACAACAAGGCCGATGCGGCGACGGCGGACGCCTTGTCCGGCCTGCCGGTGTCCGCACGCACCGGCGCCGGCCTGGACGGCCTGCGCCAGGCGCTGCTGCAACGCGCCGGCTGGCAGGCCCAGCCCGACGGTGTGTTCATCGCCCGCACCCGCCATGTGGAGGCG
>JBASTF010000806.1:0-1795 GCA_049274755.1 Rubrivivax sp.
GCCGAAGCCACCGCCCCGGCGCCCGCCGTGCCCGTGCATGCCGCCGTGGCCGCCCATGCCGATGCCCAGCAGCGTGACGAAGAAGCCGGTCATGCCTGCGGTGGCTGCGACGGCAAGGGTGCCGAGCGCGAACCAGGCGACGACGCCCAGCAGACCGCCGACCACCAGGGCCCCGGGCACCCGGCCCAGCACCTGCCGCAACACGCCGCCGAGCACCAGCGCGACGATGAACAGCACGGGCCAGCTTTGTCCGAGGCCGTTGTCGGCAGATGCCGCGCCCCGCCGCGTCGGGGCCGGCAGGGCCTCGCCATCGAGGACACGCACGATCCGGTCGAGCCCTGCCGTGAGTCCTCCATAGAAGTCGCCCTGCCGGAACCGGGGAGTGATGACCTCCGCGATGATCCGCGCCGCCGTGGCATCGTTCAGTGCGCCTTCGATTCCGTAGCCGACCTCGAGCCGCACGGCACGATCGTCCTTCGCGACGAGCAGCAATGCGCCGTCGTCGACCTTGCTCCGGCCCAGCTTCCATTGCTCCACCACGCGCAGCGCGAAGGGTTCGATCGCCTCCGGCCGCGTCGTCGGCACGATCAGCACCGCGATCTGCGTGCCCTTGCGCTCCTCGAACGCGCGCAGCGACTGTTCGAGCGCGGCGCTCTGCGGTGCTGTCAGCGTTCCGGTCAGGTCGGTCACCCGGCCTTGCAGCGGCGGCACCGGGACCAGGTCCTGGGCGGCGCCCAGCGTGGCCCCGCACAGGAGCCAGGCGACGGCGAGCCAGCGCAGGAAGCGTCCGAGCGGGACGCGGGCTGCTGTCACTTCTTGGCACCCGAGGCGCCGATGCCGCCGAGATCGACCTTCGGCGGCACCGTGAGCGCCGCTTCGTCGGCGACGCTGAAGTTGGCCTTGACCCCATAGCCGAACACCATTGCCGTCAGGTTGCTGGGGAAGGTGCGAACCGCGACGTTGTAGTCCTGCACGGCCTTCACATAGCGGCCACGCGCCACGGCAATCCGGTTCTCGGTGCCTTCGAGTTGAACGCGCAGGTCCTGGAAGCCCTGGTTGGCCTTCAGGCTGGGGTAGTTCTCGCTGACGGCCAGCAGGCGCGACAGCGCGCTCGACAGCTCACCCTGCGCGGCCTGGAACTTGTTGAACGCCTCGGGGTTGTTGACCAGTTCCGGCGTGGCCTGGATCGAGGTGGCCTTGGCGCGCGCCTCCACCACCTTGGTGAGCGTTTCCTGCTCGAAGTTGGCCTCGCCCTTGACGGTGGCCACGACGTTCGGGATCAGGTCGGCGCGGCGCTGGTACTGGTTCAGCACCTCGGACCAGCTGGCCTTGATCTGTTCGTCGGTCGACTGGAAGGTGTTGTAGCCGCAGCCGGAGAGCGCGAGCGTCAGCGCGGCAAGAAGGGCGACGAGGAAGTGGCGCATGGTCAGGGCTCCTGGGGTTGTCATTTGGGAAGCGGCTCGGAAGAAGCGCGTGGCGACCGCGACGGCTGGCCTTCGATCGCCCACCACGCGGGTCGCACGATCAGGCTGCCCAGCGTGGCCAGCAGCGGCAGCGCGAGCCACGCGAAGCTGAGTTGGGCCACCGCGCCGAAGAGCCAGCCGGTGGCCGCCGAGCCCAGCGTCTGGCCGACTCCTGCTGCCGCGGCCAGCCCGCCCATCGTGGCGCCGAGCCGTCGCCGGGAGGCTCCCGCGGCGAGGTAGGAAATCGTCGGCAGCACGAGCCCGGTGCCGGCGGCGGTGAAACTGACGCCGATGTACATCCAGGCGTCGCTGCGGTGCTGCGCCAGCATCGC
>JBASTF010000807.1:0-2199 GCA_049274755.1 Rubrivivax sp.
CCGCAGCGCCACAGGGGCCGGCAGCGTGGCGATGCGGCGCAGCAGTTCGCGTGTGGCGGCTTCCAGGGCCTTCTGCGGCCCGGCGCTGCCGTCGGGGAAGTACTTCGTGCCTTGGTAGCGCACCTGCCAGCCGTGGGTGGATTTGGAATCGAGGCGTTGCACGCCTTGCGGAACACTGAAGTGCTCGCCACTGGCGAGGGTGATTTCTCTGGTCTTCATGAACAGGTCCTCCGATGATGCAAGAGGACTCCCTGGGGACGGAGCCGGCATTCTTATGAGGCCTGGCGGCACGGATGATAGGCGAAGCGCCGCACCTGCCGCCGCGCTGGCTCAGGAACCGAGCCGCATGGAACTGAAGTTCGGTGAGGAAGACTTGCCCTTGTTTCGCACGGACAGGCGATGCGTGGGTCAGCCCAGGCCTGGGCGCGATGGCGATGGCGATGGATTCTGCCGAACTCTTGGCTGCCTCGAGATACGCGACGCAGCGCACGGCGCGCTCGTTCCGGGGCATGGTGGGCCGTGGTCCGGGCATGTCTCAGGTTCTGCAAGCACCTGGGCGGCCGGCCACGGTGGGCGCGGCCGGGCCGTAAGCTCGGGCCATGGATTTCCTGCTCGTGCTTGCCGCCGGCCTGTTTGCAGGCACCCTGGGCGGCATCGTCGGCACCGGCTCGTCGCTGGTGATGATGCCCATCCTGGTGACGATGTTCGGTCCGCGCCAGGCCGTGCCCATCATGGCTGTCGCGGCGATCATGGGCAATCTGGGGCGTGTGCTGGCCTGGCGCCGCGAGATCGACTGGCGTGCCTGCGCTGCCTACTGCGCGACGGCCGTGCCCGGCGCGATGCTGGGTGCACGGCTGCTGCTGCACATTCCGCCGGGCCTGGCGGAAACGGCGCTCGGCGTCTTTTTCCTGGCGCTGATCCCGGCGCGGCGCTGGCTGGCGCGGCGGGCCTGGCGCATCGGCACCGTGCATCTGCTGCTGCTGGGCGCGCCGCTGGGGCTTCTGACCGGCCTGGTGGTGTCCACGGGGCCGCTGACGGTGCCGCTGTTCACGTTCTATGGCCTGGAGCGTGGTGCTTTTCTCGGCACCGAAGCGGCCAGCTCCGTCGGCATGTATGCCGCCAAGGTCGCGATCTTCCAGGCCCTGGGTGCCTTGCCGTCCGAGGTGCTGGCGCAAGGCCTGATCGTCGGTGCGACGTTGATGGCCGGTGCCTTCGTCGGCCGTTTCGCCGTGCTGCGTGTGAGCGCCGCGGCCTACCGCTCGCTGATCGACGGGCTCATGGCGGTGTCCGGGCTGTGCCTGCTGTGGGCCGCGTTCCGCTGAGGCGGGCGTTCAGACGGGCAGGTAGGGCTGCAGCCGCCGCAGCGCGTTGGCCACGTAGGCGTCCTTCTCGCCGACCGGGGCCACGTCGTGCAGCGCTGCCGTCGCTGCCTCCAAGCCTTCGCTGCGTGCAATGACCCAGGCGGCCAAATAGGGCGAGGCCATGCAGCCGCCCGCCGTGGCGACGTTCCCGCTGGCGTGGAAGGGCTGGTTCAGCACCTCGACGCCGGCGGCCTGCACCCAGGGTTTGCTCGTCAGGTCGGTGCAGGCGGGCACCTGGCCCAGCAGGCCCAGCCTGGCCAGCACCAGGGTGCCGGAGCACTGGGCCGCGATCAGCTGGTGGCTGGGGTCCAGCCGCAGGCGGCCCAGCAGGGCAGGGTCGTCCACCACCTCGCGGGTGCGCACGCCGCTGCCGACGATGACCGCCCCGGCCGAGGCGGCATCTTCCAGCGTCGACTGGGCCCGCACCGTCACGCCGGTCATCGACGTGACCTCGGGCGTGGGGCAGCACAGCGTCACACGCCAGCCGGGTTTCTTGATGCGGTTCAGGATGCCCAGGGCCACCAGCGAGTCCAGCTCGTTGAAACCGTCGAAGGTCAGGATGGCGATGTGCATGTGGCGGGTCTCGCTGTTGCTGCGTTCAGGCCATCGTAGAACGGCAAATCAATACAATCAAAGAATTGTCATCATGACATCCAGCAATGGCCGACCCCCGCTACCGACAGCTCGTCGAGGCGCTCGCCGCGCAGATCCGCAGCGGGCAGCTGAAGCCCGGCACCCGGCTGCCCACACACCGGCAGCTGGCGCAGCGCCATGGGGTGGCCCTGGTGACGGCGTCGCGTGCCTATGCCGAACTGGCGGCGCTGTGGCTGGTCAGCGG
>JBASTF010000808.1:0-1504 GCA_049274755.1 Rubrivivax sp.
GCCCATGCCTTCGAGCGCGCTGGTGCGCTCCAGCATCAGCGGCCGCGCCCGCGGGCCGGTGCCGACGGCGTCCAGATGGGCCAGCGCCGCATCCATCAGCGCCGGTTCGATCCAGCGGCTGGGGCGCTGCCCGGCCACCGGTTTCTGCAGCAGCACCAGGCCCAGGGTGTCGAGATGGGTTTCCAGGTCGGGGTGGCTGTCGGCCACGTAGTCGGCCGGTTTCACCACCTGCGGCAGGCTGAACACCGCCTGCCGGATGCGCTGCAGCGCGTGGCGGTCGATGTGTGGCGGCACGCGGCTGGCGTGGCGCGGGTCGGGCAGGGCGGGGGCTTGGGCCATGGGCCGATCATCGCCCATCACACCGCGATCGCCGGAAAATGGCCGCCGAGGCACCGCTTTTCCAGCGAGTGCCGGCGCCGCAGATGGCCATGCTGGCGCCCCGAATGAGCGGCTGTTGCACCGCTTCGGGAGAGCCTGCACGATGTCCACCGCCGCCTTGAGCTTCACCGTGCAACCGGCGCAGGACTGGCCGACGCTGCACGAAGCCTGCGCCGTGCGTGCTGCCGCCTATGGCCGCCACCTGCCCGGCCTGGGCAGCGCGCTGGCCACGCCTGACGACGGCGACAGCGCCGCCGGGTGTGTGGTGCTGGTCTGCCGCGACAAGGCCAGCGGCGATCTCGTGGGCACGGCACGCATCCAGCGCAACCATCCGCAGCCGCTGCCCATCGAGGCCAGCGTCGCGCTGCCGCCGGAACTGGCCGGCCACGCACGGGCCGAGATCACACGCCTGGCCATTCTGCCCGGCGCCGACCCGCTGGTGCGGCCGATGCTGGTCAAGGCCTGCTGGCTCTATGCGGTGGCGGCCCAGGTGCGCACCCTGGTCATCGGTGCCCGCAGCGCGGCCCTGGTGCGCATCTACCGCGGCCTGGGTTTCACCGAACTGCTGGGGCCGGGCCAGACATGGCCGCTGGCCCATGCCGGCGGGCTGGAACACCATGTGCTGGTGTTCGACGTGGTTGGCGCCGAACGCCACTGGCACGCGGCGCGCCACGCGCTCTACGGTTTCATGGTCGAGACCTGGCACCCGGATCTGCAGTTGCTGGCCCCGTCCGTGCAGGCCCCGCCTCGCGCAAGGCCTGCAGCAACTGCTCGCGTGTGAAGGGTTTGCCGATCACACGGTCCATGCCCGCCGCCAGGCAGGCGGCGCGGTCGGACTCGGCATCGGCGGCGGTCAGCGCCAGGATGGGCAGCCGCGGCAGGCCCAGCGCCTGCTCCTGCAGCCGGATCTCGGCGGTGGCCGCCATGCCGTCCATCACCGGCATGCGGCAGTCCATCAGCACCAGGTCGGGGCGGTCGTGGTCGCGCAGCGCACGCCGCACGGCCTGCTGGCCGTCGGGCACACGTTCGCAGCCGACGCCCAGGCTGTCGAGGAAGGCGGTGACGATCATCGCGTTGACCTCGTCGTCCTCGGCCACCAGCACATGGCGCGGCAGCGCACCGGGCT
>JBASTF010000809.1:0-3025 GCA_049274755.1 Rubrivivax sp.
ACGCAGCGCAGTGTGCTGGCCAGCGGCCTGAAGGTCGCGCTGCTGCCCAAGGGCACACGCGGTGCCGCGGTGCAGGCGCAGCTGAAGCTGCGCTACGGCGATGTCGCCAGCCTCCAGGGCCTGGAGACCGTGGGCGTGTTTGCCGGCAGCCTGTTCGACAAGGGTGGTGCCGGTCTGTCGCGGCAGCAGATCGCCGACGGCTTCGATGCCTTGCGCGCCACGGTGGGCTTTGCTGCCGACGACCAGGTGCTGACGGTCAACGTGACGACGGTGCGCGAACAGCTGCCGGCCGTCATCGAACGCATCGGCGCCTTGCTGCGGGCGCCGGCCTTCCCGGCCGATGCGCTGGACGAACTGCGGCGCCAGTGGCTGACCAGCATCGAACGCCAGCGCCACGAGCCCGGGGCCCTGGTGGCCAACCAGCTGCAGCGCCACGGCAATCCGTATCCCCGCGGCGACCTGCGCCATGCACCGAGCTTCGACGAGATGGTGCAGGACGTGAATGCCGTGACGGCGGCGCAGCTGCAGGCCTTCCACCGCCGCTTCTACAGTGCGGCGAGCGCTGAGTTCGCCGCCGTCGGCGACCTCGATGCCGCAGCCGTGAAGCAGGCGCTGGACAAGGCTTTCGGCGACTGGCGCCAGCCTGCCGCCGGCGCACTGCGTTACCAGCGTGCACCACGGCCCCTGGTCAATGTGCCGCCGCAGCGTTTTGTGCTGAACACGCCGGACAAGCAGAACGCCAACCTGCGCGCCGAGCTGGGCATGGCCATCAACGACAGCCATGCCGACTACCCGGCGCTGCTGATGGCCAACTACCTGTTCGGACTGTCCGAGTCGTCGCGGCTGTGGACACGCATCCGCGAGAAGGACGGCCTGACCTACGACGTGCGCTCGTTCATGGACTGGAACCGCGTCGAGCCGGCGTCGCACTGGGTCGTGACGGCCAGCTTCGCGCCGCAGAACCGCGCCAAGGTCGAGGCGGCCCTGAACGAGGAGTTGCAGCGGGCGCTGAAAGACGGCTTCAGCGCCGCCGAGCTCGAGGCCTCACGCGCCGGCCTGCTGAACCTGCTGCGTCTGTCGCGTGCGCAGGATGGCGCTGTCGCCAGCCAGCTGACGCAGTACCTGGACCTGGGCCGCAGCTTTGCCTTTGCGCAGAAGCTCGACGACGCGCTGGCGGCGCTGACACCCGATCAGGTGAGCGCGGCCTTGCGCAAGTACGTGGACCCCACACGCTGGTCGGCCGCCTGGGGCGGCGACTTCAAGGCGCCGTGATGAACTGACGCAGGCGCGCAAACGCCGCCTCGGGCTCGTCGCGCCAGGCGCCGTGGCCCGAGCCGGCAAAGCTGGCGAACTGCATCCACTGCGGTGGCAGTGCGGCCGCGATGTCCTGGGCATCGGCCAGCGGGCACACCGGGTCTTGTTCGCCCGCCATCACCAGCACCGGGCAAGCGGCCCGTGCCAGGCCGGGCAGCAGGTTCATCGTCTGCTGCTCGCCGCCGGCCGAGGTGAACAGGATCTCTTCGTTGAAGACGATGCGTTCGCCGGCGTCCGGGTGCGCCGGGCGTGTGTTGTAGTGCTGTTTGCAGACGCGGTTGTAGACAGCCCAGGTCTCGGCGTTTGGGTGCCGCCAGAACAGCTCGGCCACGGTGCGTGCTTCGGGCCCGCCCAGCTGTTCGAACATCGCCAGCTTGCGTTCCAGCCCCAGGTGCGGGCTGGTGCTGGACAGCACCACCTTGCCGGCATGCGCCGGGTGGCGCTCGATGTAGCGCTGCGCGACGAAGCCGCCGAAGCTCTGGCCCAGCACGATGGGTTTGACGATGCCCAAGGCGCTGCACAGACGCACCACGTCGTCGGCAAAGGTGTCCAGCGTCCACTCGGCGGCCGGGCGGCGGTCGCTGCGGCCATGGCCACGGTGGTCGTAGTAGACGATCTGGCACAGGTCGGCCAGTTGCGAAAACGCCGGCTTGAAGCCCGAGTGGTCGTAGCCCGGGCCACCGTGCAGCAGCACCAGCGTGGGCTTGTCGCGCAGGCGCGGGCCATCGGGCACCCAGGCCGGGCCTTCGACGTCGACGAAGAGGCGGATGCCGGGTTGGATCTCGATCTGCATGGGCTTTTCAATCAGCAGGCCACAGCGCGGCCTTGGCAGGCGTGGTTTCGGGGCCGGCGTCGACACTGCCGACGCTGCGCCACCAGGGGTTCACCGCGTCGGCGCGTGCCGGCTCCACCGGTTCCCCCAGGCGTGGCATCACCAGCTGCACATCCCGCTGCGCGGCCAGCGACAACAAGGTTTCGGCCGGTTCGTCCCAGGCATGCAAGGCCAGGCTGAAGGTGCCCCAGTGCACCGGCAGGAAGGGGCCGCCGCCGAGCAGCTTCAAAGCTTCCAGCGCGTTCGCCGGGCCGAGGTGGATGTCGCCCCAGGACGGGTGCCAGGCGCCGACTTCGAGCAGCACCAGGTCGAAGGGCCCGAGGCGCTCGCGGATGGCCGTGTATTCGGTGGTGAGGCCGGTGTCACCGCTGAAGAACACACGGTGTTTGTCGCTGCGCATCACGAAGCCGGACCACAGCGTGGCGTTGCGGTCCTTCAGCCCCCGGCCCGAGAAGTGCTGCGACGGCGCCGCGGTGATCTCCAGGCCGCTGCCGGGCAGGCGGTGGCTCTGCCACCAGTCGAGTTCGGTGATGTGTTCTGGCGCCACGCCAAAGGCTTCGAGGTGTGCGCCGACACCGAGCGAGGTGACGAAGGGCACGCCGGTTTTGGCCAGCGCTTTCACCGTCGGGTAGTCGAGGTGGTCGTAGTGGTCGTGCGACAGCAGCACCACGTCGACGGCAGGCATGCGGGCCAGGGGCACCGGCACCGGCTGGAAACGCTTGGGCCCGACCAGGCGCGACGGCGACGCGCGGGGCCCCCACACCGGGTCGGTGAGCACACGCACGCCGTCGATTTCCAGCAGCAGCGTCGAGTGGCCCAGCCAGGTGGCACGCAGCCCGGTGGCCGGTGCACGCTGCCAGGTCTCGCGCGGGTCCAGCG
>JBASTF010000810.1:0-3625 GCA_049274755.1 Rubrivivax sp.
CCCGGCCTGGTGGCCGACGGCCGCGACATGGGCACCGTGGTGTTCCCCGACGCGCCGCTGAAGGTGTTTCTGACGGCCAGCGCTGCCGAACGTGCCCGCCGGCGGCATAAGCAGTTGATTTCTAAGGGAATTCCTGCTAATCTCGACAGTCTTCGTGCAGATCTCGAGGCCCGTGACGAACGCGACCGCAATCGCGCCGTCGCACCCTTGAAACCGGCCGAAGACGCGCTGTTGCTCGACAACTCGGCGCTGACCATCGAGGCATCGGTGGTGCAGGTGCTGGCTTGGTGGGCAGCTCGCAGGCCGTTCGGCCCGGGTTCCAACCCGGGCTGAAACAGCCAGCAGGTGCTGCCGCGCCTCCCTCAGCGACCGTCAGGTCCCCGGGTGCGGCGGTGAAGATCCACACAACCCGCAACACCCGTTGCAAGCATCGCCCGGCTCTGCCTTCAACTCCTCCGGGCCCAGGAAATCCATGGCAACCACCACCACCGTCACCGCCAAGAGCGGCGCTGACAACTTTGCCGCCCTCTTCGAGGAATCGCTGCAAAGCAACGACATGCGCGTCGGCGAGGTCATCTCGGCCGAAGTCGTGCGCATCGAGTTCAACCACGTCGTCGTGAACGCCGGCCTCAAGAGCGAAGCCTACGTTCCGATCGAAGAATTCAAGAACGACCAGGGCGAGCTCGAAGTCCAGGTCGGCGACTTCGTCTCCGTCGCCATCGACGCCGTCGAAAACGGCTACGGCGACACCATCCTCAGCCGCGACAAGGCCAAGCGCCTGGCCTCGTGGATGAGCCTGGAGAACTCGCTGGAGTCCGGCGACTTCGTCACCGGCACGGTCAGCGGCAAGGTCAAGGGCGGCCTGACGGTGCTGGTCAACGGCATCCGCGCCTTCCTGCCCGGTTCGCTGCTCGACACGCGCCCGGTCAAGGACATGAGCCCGTTCGAGGGCAAGACCATGGAGTTCAAGGTCATCAAGCTCGACCGCAAGCGCAACAACGTCGTGTTGTCGCGCCGCGCCGTCGTCGAGGCTTCGATGGGCGAAGAACGCGCCAAGCTGCTGGAGACGCTGACCGAAGGCGCCATCGTGCACGGCGTGGTCAAGAACATCACCGAATACGGTGCGTTCGTCGACCTCGGCGGCATCGACGGCCTGCTGCACATCACCGACATGGCCTGGCGCCGTGTGCGTCACCCCAGCGAAGTGGTGACGGTCGGCCAGGAGCTGACGGCCAAGGTGCTGAAGTTCGACGCCGAGAAGAACCGCGTCAGCCTGGGCATCAAGCAGCTGGGCGACGACCCCTGGCACGGCGTGGCCCGCCGCTACCCGAACAGCACGCGCCTGTTCGGCAAGATCACGAACATCGCCGACTACGGCGCCTTCGTCGAGATCGAGCCGGGCATCGAAGGCCTGGTGCACGTCTCGGAAATGGACTGGACGAACAAAAACGTCGCCCCGTCCAAGGTGGTCTCGCTGGGCGAGGAAGTCGAAGTCATGGTCCTCGAGATCGACGAAGACAAGCGCCGCATCAGCCTGGGCATGAAGCAGTGCAAGGCCAACCCCTGGGAAGAGTTCAGCAGCAACGTCAAGCGCGGCGACAAGGTCAAGGGCCCGGTCAAGTCGATCACCGACTTCGGCGTCTTCGTCGGCCTGTCGGCGGGCATCGACGGCCTGGTGCATCTGTCGGACCTGTCCTGGCACGAGCCGGGCGAAACCGCGGTGCGCAACTACAAGAAGGGCCAGGAAGTCGAGGCCCTGGTGCTGGCCATCGACGTCGAGCGCGAGCGCATCAGCCTGGGCATCAAGCAGCTGGACGTCGATCCGTTCACCAGCTTCACGACGCTGAACGACCGCGGCGCCATCGTCACCGGCAAGGTGAAGACGGTGGACCCGCGCGGCGCCGAGATCCAGCTGAACGAAGACGTCACCGGCTACCTGCGGGCTTCCGAAATCAGCCGCGACCGTGTCGAAGACGCGCGCAACGTGCTGAAGGAAGGCGACGATGTCTCGGTGATGATCATCAACGTCGACCGCAAGCTGCGTTCGATCCAGCTGTCGATCAAGGCCAAGGACAACGCCGACGAGCAGCAGTCGATGCAGGCGCTGCGCCAGACCAACGAGCGTGAAAACGCCGGCACCACGAGCCTGGGCGCCCTGCTGCGCGCCAAGCTCGACACGCAGAAGGAATAAGTCCTTCGCCACGGGCCCGCGCATCCCTGCCCAGGGGCGCGCGGGCCTTTTCGTGACCTGCCCCCGTCACAGAGAATCACCGCGTCATGACCCGTTCCGACCTCGTCGCCCGCCTTGCGGAGCGCTTCTCGCAGCTCACGCAGCGCGACACCGAGTTCGCCGTCAAGACCATCCTCGACGCCATGACCGACGCGCTGGCCCGCGGCCACCGCATCGAGATCCGCGGCTTCGGCAGCTTCTCGATCAACCGCCGCCCCCCGCGCATGGGGCGCAACCCGCGCAGTGGCGAACAGGTCGTCATTCCCGAGAAGCTCGTGCCCCACTTCAAGCCGGGCAAGGCCTTGCGCGAAGCCGTCGATGCCCAGGTGCCGGCCGACGCCGCGCCGCCGCCATCGCCCCTGCGGCGCTTTTGAGCGTCGCCATTCCTCGCCCGGCACTTTTGAGCGCCGCCATCCCCTGCCCGACGCTTTTGGGCGCGGCGCGCGCCTCCTAGAATCCGCGCTGCATGCGCTTCTTCGTCTGGCTGTTCCGGGCCTTCATCTTCTTCACGCTGTTTGCGTTTGCGCTGAACAACCAGCAGAACGCCACCGTGCGCTGGTTCTTCGGTGTCGAATGGCATGCGCCGATGGTCATCGTCGTGCTCGCCGCCTTTGCCGGCGGCTGCGCCATCGGCGTGCTGGCCATGCTGCCGGCCTGGTGGCGGCACCGCCGCATCGCCAAGAAGGTGGCACCGCCGCCGGCAGCACCGGCCCCGCCACCCAGCGTGCTGCCCTCCGACTTCGGCCCTGAGCACCCACCCAGAGAGGGTTTGTAGGTGGAGTTCGATTTCCAGTGGCTGCTGATCGGCCTGCCGGTGGCCTTTGCGCTCGGCTGGCTGGGTTCACGCTTCGACCTGCGCCAGGTGCGGCGCGACAACCGCGACGCCCCCAAGGCCTATTTCAAGGGCCTGAACCTGCTGCTGAACGAGCAGCAGGACAAGGCCATCGACGCCTTCATCGAAGCCGTCCAGAACGACCCCGACACCACCGAGCTGCACTTCGCTTTAGGCAATCTGTTCCGCCGCCGTGGCGAGTTCGAACGTGCCGTGCGGGTGCACGAGCACCTGCTGTCGCGCGGTGACCTGAAGGCCGCCGAGCGCGACCGCGCCCAGCACGAACTGGCGCAGGACTTCATGAAGGCCGGCCTCTTCGACCGCGCCGAGGCCGCCTACCGCGCTCTCGACGGCACCGCATTCGCCGGCGAAGCGCGGCTGGCCTTGCTGTCGTTGTACGAACGTTCCCGCGACTGGCAGCACGCCACCGAAGTGGCCAGCAGGCTGGAACAGGCCGGCGCCGGTTCGTTTGCCGCGCGCATCGCCCACTATGCCTGCGAGATGGCGCAGGAAGCCGACGAACGGGGCCGCCCCGACGATGCCGGCCGTGCGCTGCAGAGGGC
>JBASTF010000811.1:0-1985 GCA_049274755.1 Rubrivivax sp.
CGCTGCAGGGCATGAAGGTGCCGCCGCCGACGTATGTGGAGCTGTCACCCTGGCTGACGGCCGAAGCCGAACTGCGGCGCGACTTCCCGCGCCGCTTTTCGCCGCTGCTGCAGGACGCCGGCTTCCGCCGCGCCGTGCAGCAACACCTGGCCGCGCACCCGGAGTGGTCCGCCGCGCTGGCTGCCCCGAAGTAGATGCAATGAAACCGCTGCGATGAAGCTGCTCGTCAAGTTCAACCTGCTGTTCCTGCTGGTCATGGTGCTGGGCCTGGGCATCAGCGGCGTCGTCACACGCAACCTGCTGCAGGCCAATGCCCAGGAAGAGGTGCTGAACAACGCGCGGCTGCTGATGGAAAAGGCCGTGGCGGTGCGCACCTACACGTCGACGCAGATCACCAAGCTGCTGCAGACGCAGCTGAAGTACGAGTTCCTGCCGCAGAGCGTGCCCAGTTATTCGGCGGTGGAAGTGCTGAAGTCGCTGCAGAGCAAGTACCCCGACTTCTCGTACAAGGAAGCGACGCTGAACCCGACCAACCTGCGCGACAAGGCCGAGGGCTGGGAGGTCGACGTGGTGACGCAGTTCCGCAGCAATGCCGAGCTGAAGGAAAGCACTGGGCTGCGCGAGAGCGCCAACGGCCCATCGCTGTGGATTGCGCGGCCGCTGCGCATCACCAACGGCGCCTGCCTGGAATGCCACAGCAGCGTGGACGCGGCGCCGAAGACGATGATCGACAAGTACGGCCCGAACAACGGCTTCGGCTGGAACCTCAACGAAGTGATCGGCGCCCAGGTGATCTCGGTGCCGATGTCGCTGCCGCTGCAGCGCGCGGACAACTCGTTCAAGGTCTTCATGGGCGCGCAGCTGGCGGTGTTCGTCGCCGTCGGCCTGGTGCTGAACCTGATGATCTGGCTGGTCATCGTGCGCCCGGTGACGCAGCTGTCGACGCTGGCCGACCGCGTGAGCCAGGGCGACCTGGACGCGGCCGAGTTCAACAGCACGAGCCGCGACGAGATCGGCACGCTGGCGGCGTCGTTCACACGCATGCGCACCAGCGTCGTGCAGGCGATGCGCATGCTGGACAACGGAGACTGAGGCCATGTCGCCGGTGCCGGAGCGCCTGGGCAAGTACAGCATCACCGGCGTGCTCGGTGAAGGCGCCATGGGTGTGGTCTACAAGGGCTTCGACCCCGGCATCCAGCGTGTCGTCGCGCTGAAGACCATCCGCAGCCACCTCGCCGAAGGCAGCGACACCGCGGCCACGCTGGCCGCGCGTTTCCGCAACGAAGCCCAGGCCGCGGGCCGGCTGCAGCACCCGGGCATCGTCGCCGTCCACGACTACGGCGACGAAGGCGACATCGCCTACATCGCGATGGAATACGTGCAGGGCGCGACGCTGGCGCGCTACCTGGCCAGCGAACCGCGTTTCAGCGAAGACGACATCGTCAGCCTGATCTCGCAGCTGCTGGACGCGCTGGACCATGCGCACAGCAACGGCGTCTGGCACCGCGACATCAAACCCGCCAACCTGCTGCTGACGCAGGACGGTCGGCTGAAGGTGGCCGATTTCGGCATCGCCCGCATCTCGTCGGTGAACCTGACCCAGGTGACCAGCATCGTCGGCACACCCGGCTACATGGCGCCCGAGCAGCTGATGGGCAAGGCCATCGACGGCCGTGCCGACCTGTATTCGGTGGGCGTGCTGCTGTACCAGCTGCTGGTCGGCAAGCCGCCGTTCAGCGGCACGCTGGAATCGCTGATGTACCGCGTGATCCACGAGCCGCCGGTGCTGCCTTCGGCCGTGCCCGGCTGCGCGCGTGGTGCCGGCTACGACGGCGTGCTGGACACCGCGCTGGCCAAACATGCCGAGCAGCGGTTTGCCAACGCCGCGGCCTTCAAGCAGGCGCTGCAGGCCAGCATCGGCCGCCCGGTGCCCACCCGTGTGGCCGACGAAACGCTGATCCGCCCGGCCGCGGCGCCGGTGGCCG
>JBASTF010000812.1:0-1838 GCA_049274755.1 Rubrivivax sp.
CGTCATCACGCTGTCGCGTTCGCTGGTCGTGCCCTTCCTGACCTTCTCCAGCCGGCGCGACCTGCGCGAACAGGCCTGGTCTGCCTGGACCAGCCGCGGCGAACATGCCGGCGAACACGACAACCGCGACGTGGCGCGGCAGATCCTGGCGCTGCGCAACGAACAGGCGCGGCTGCACGGCCATGCCAGCTTCGCCGACCACGCGCTGACCGACACGATGGCCGGCACCCGCGGCGCCGTGCAGCAACTGCTGGACGAGGTCTGGCCGCGTGCGCTCGCTGCCGTGCAGCGTGAGCAGGCCGCACTGCGCGCGCAGATGGACGCCGAGGGGGCCGACGGCGCCATCGAAGCCTGGGACTGGCGCTTCTGGGCCGAGAAGGTGCGCCAGCGCCAATACGCGCTCGACGATGCCGAGGTGAAGCCCTACTTCCGCCTCGAACACATGGTGCAGGCGGCCTTCGACTGCGCGCAGCGCCTGTTCGGCCTGCGTTTCACGCCGCGCGAGGACCTGCCGGTCTACCACGCCGACGTCAAGGCCTATGAGGTGCACGGCGCCGACGGCACCCTGGTCGGCGTGTTCCTGCAGGACAACTTCGCACGGCCGTCCAAGCGCAGCGGCGCCTGGATGAGTTCGCTGCGCTGGCAGAGCAGGAACGATGGGTTCCAGACCCCCATCATCCTGAACAACAACAACTTCGCGAAGGGCTCGCCGGGCGAGCCGACCCTGCTGTCGCTGGACGACGCACGCACGCTGTTCCACGAATTCGGCCACGGCCTGCATGGGCTGCTGTCCAGCGTCACCTACGAACGCCTGTCGGGCACCCAGGTGCTGCGCGACTTCGTCGAGCTGCCGTCGCAGATCTTCGAACACTGGATCGCCGAGCCCGAGGTGCTGAAGCGCCATGCCCGCCACTGGCAGACCGGCGAGGTCATCCCCGACGACCTGATCCGCCGCATGCATGCGGCACGCCAGTTCAACCAGGGCTACGAGACGGTGCGCTACACCGCCAGCGCCATCGTCGACATGGCGGTGCACAGCCTGCCCGACGCCGAACCACCGGCCGACCTCTGTGCCTTCGAAGCCGAGCTGCTGCGCCAGCAGGGGCTGCCGCCCGGCGTGGGACTGAACCACCGCCTGGTGCACTTCCAGCACCTGTTCGCTGGTTCGGCCTATGCCGCCGGCTACTACGTCTACCTCTGGGCCGAGGTGCTGGACGCCGATGGCTACGACGCCTTCCGCGAAGCTGGCAGCCCCTTCGACCCGCAGGTGGCGGCGGCGCTGCAGCGTTTCATCTACAGCAGCGGCAACAGCCTGGAGCCGGGTGCGGCCTTCGCCGCCTTCCGCGGCCGCGCGCCGACGGTGCAGCCGCTGCTGCTGAAGCGCGGGCTGGTGGCCGAGCCGGCCTGAGGCAGCGGGCTCAGGAGCCGGGCCCGAACAAGGCCTCGATCGAGGCCATGAAGGCGCGGAAGTCCAGCGGCTTGGTCCAGTAGTCGGACATGCCGGCGCGCAGCGCGCGGTCGATGTCGTCGGGCATGGCGTTGGCCGACAGCGCGATGACCGGAATCGCCGCCGTGCCGCCGTCGGCGCGCAGCCGGCGCAACACCTCGTGGCCGTCGATGTCGGGCAGCTGCATGTCCAGCAGCACGAGGTCGGGGCGCAGTTCGCGCGCCTTGGCGACGCCCGACAGGCCGTCTTCGGCGATGTCCAGCCGCAGGTCGGGCCGGCGCGAGATCAGCTCGGAGATGATCAGCGCATTGACCGGGTTGTCTTCGATGTAGAGCAGGCGGCCGCGTGGTGTGTAGCCGGGGCCGGGCAGCGGCAGCGGGCGGCTCACCGG
>JBASTF010000813.1:0-1534 GCA_049274755.1 Rubrivivax sp.
CGGCCACCGCGGCCGGCGGCGCCGGCAGCAACACGGCAAGGGCGGCGAGAGTGGTGCAGACACGGTGCATGGCGGCACATTCTCGCGGTCCGCGGCTCAATTTCCGCCGCCGGCCGCCGATGGAACGAGGGATGAGCCTGGCTGCCTTCCGTGTCGCTTCCGGCCCGTGCCGGCTGCAGCGCCTGCTGCGCTGGTGGCTGGCCTTGTGCCTGCTGGCCGTGTTGCCGGTGCAGGGGGCGCAGGCCGTGCTGCAGCTGTCGGGCGACACGCCTGACATCGACGCCTGGCCGGCGCTGACGGCCTGGACCGACGCCCAGGGCCAGGCCGATCTCGACGCCGCGCTGGCGCAGCGCCAGCACTTTGCGCCGCCGGACACGCCACACGCCAACCTCGGTGTGCGCCGCGATGCCGTCTGGCTGCGGCTGCAGCTTCAGGTGGGCGCCCGCGACGACGGGCGCTGGATCCTCGATGCCGACTACCCGTCGCTGGACCGTGTCGAGGTGCATGTGCTGCGCAATGGCCAGCTCGAACGCCAGGCCGTTCTCGGCGACCAGCTGGCCTTCGACGAACGGGTGCTGGCCTCGCGTTCGCATGCGATGTGGCTGCCGCTGCAGCCGGGCGCCAGCTACGAGCTGCTGCTGCGTGTGCAGACCACCAGCTCGATGATCGTGCCGCTGCGGCTGATGAAGGCCGAGGCCTTCCATGCCCGCGAAACGCGGCTGCAGATGCTGCAGGGCCTGGCCACCGGCATCGCGCTGTGCCTGCTGGTCTACGCGCTGGCGCACTGGGTCGGCAGCCGCGAGCCGATGTTCCTGCACTACGCGGTGATGATGGCCGGCGTCGGTCTCTTCTTTTTCGCCTACTACGGGCTCGCCGCGCAATACCTGTGGCCGGGCAACCGCTGGCTGACGAACAACATGGCGCCGCTGGCGGTGCTGGTCGGCCTGGGCGGCGGCATGCCGCTGATCGAACGCCTGCTCGACCTGCGGGCGCTGCAGCCGCGCATGGCCAGGCTGCTGCAGGCGCTGGCTGTCGTGGCCTTCGGTGCCGCGGCGCTGTTTGCGCTGGACCTCATCTCCTACCGTGCGGCGCACCTGATGGGCACGCTGCTGGGCCCCATGCCCATCGTGCTGGCGGTGCAGGGTGCGTGGCTGCGCTGGCGCCAGGGCGACGTCGGTGCACGCTACATCTTCGCCGGCTGGGCCGTCTACCTGGTGGGCGTGGCGGTGATGGCGGCGCTGCTGCGCGGCTGGGTCGGCTCCGACGGTGTCACCCAGCATGCCTTCCAGACCGCCTCGCTGTTCGAGGCCCTGATGTGGCTGCGTGTGCTGGGTGTGCGCAACGCCGACGCACGCCGCGAAGCCGAACGTGTGGACCGTGAACGCGAGGTGCTGCAGACCCTGGCGCACACCGACGCGCTGACCGGGCTGCCGAACCGCCGCGGGCTGGAAGCCGAACTCGCCGCTGCGCTGCCGGCGCCCGACGCCCAGCGTGTGCTGGCTGTCTACCTGCTGGACCTGGACGGCTTCAAGGC
>JBASTF010000814.1:0-3314 GCA_049274755.1 Rubrivivax sp.
GTATGGGCCTCGCTGCCGGCGCCGCAGGTGTTCCCGCCGGCGGCCCTGTACCACCCGCAGCTGCCGCAGGCCGTGCTGCCCACGCCGCAGGCCTACCTGGCCTGGAAAGGCGTCACGGCGGCGCAGCGGCCACCGGCGGTGGCCATCGCCTTCCACCAGCAAAGCATCGCCGCGGCGCAGACCGGTTTCCTCGACGACCTGGTGGCACGCATCGAAGCCAGTGGCGCGATCGCGCTGCCGTTCTACAGCCCGGTGATGGACAACGACGCGATGCGCCGCATGCTGCTGGTCGACGGCAAGCCGGTGGCCGACGTCATCGTCAACACGCAGATCACGCTGAACCCCGAGGCGCGGCGCAAGGAGTTCGAGGCCCTGGGCCTGCCGGTCATCCAGGCCATGGCCTACCGCCGCGGCGACGCCGCGCAATGGGCGGCCGACCCCCAGGGCGTGCCGATCGTCGACGTGCCCTTCTACCTGGCGCAGGCCGAATACACCGGCATCGCCGACATCCAGATCGCGATGGCCACCCGCAGCGGTGACGAGCAGGTCGAGCCCATCGCGCCGCAGGCCGCGGCGGTGGCAGCGAAAGCGCTGAACCTGCTGCGCCTGCAACGCAAGCCGGCGGCCGAGAAGAAGCTGGCCGTGTTCTTCTGGAACTACCCGGCTGGCGAGAAGAACCTGTCGGCGTCGTTCATGAACCTGCCACGCAGCCTGAGCGCCACGCTGGCGGCCCTGCAGGCGGCCGGCTACCGCAGCGACAGCATCGACGAGACGCCGCTGACGCTGCAACTGCAGCGCCTGCTGGCTCCCGCCTACCGCCCGGCCAGCGACCGCGCCGTGCTGCAGGAGCTGCTGCGCGATGGCCTGGCCGACACGCTGCCCGTGGCCCAGTACCGGCAGTGGCTGCAGGCGCTGCCACCGGCCGTGCAGGCGTCGCTGCGTGAACGCTGGGGCGAGCCCGAGCGTTCGGCGATGGTCGTGCAGCACAACGGCCAGCCGGCCTTTGTCATTCCGCGGCTGCAGCTGGGCCATGTGAGCCTGCTGCCGCAGCCCGGCCGCGCCGAACGTGGCGACGACCGCGAAAAGGCGCTGTACCACTCCACCAGCGCCGTGCCCGGCCACCACTACCTGGCCACCTACCTGTGGGCGCGCAGCCGCTTCGGCGCCGACGCCCTGGTGCACTTCGGCACCCATGGCACGCAGGAATGGCTGCCTGGCAAGGAACGTGGGCTGTCGGTGCACGACCACCCGATGCTGGCCGTCGGCGACGTGCCGGTGTTCTATCCGTACATCGTCGACAACATCGGCGAAGCCACGCAGGCCAAGCGCCGCGGGCGCGCCGTCATCATCAGCCACCAGACACCGCCGTTTGCGCCGGCCGGCCTGCACGACAGGCTGACCCAGGTGCACGACCTGCTGCATGCCTGGCTGGCGCAGGACGCCGGCGAGGTGAAGACACAGCTGCGTGCGCAGTTCCTGGCCGACGTGCGCCGCGAGCGCATCGACCGCGACATGGGCTGGACCGACGAACGCATCACCACCGACTTCGACGGTTTTGTCTCGGCCGTGCACGACCACCTGCACGAACTGGCGCGCAGCGTGCAGCCCATGGGCCTGCACACCTTCGGCCGCGGTGCCGACGAACGCTGGCGCATCGCCACCGTGCTGATGATGCTGGGCCAGCCCTTCTGGGAAGCTGTGGCCGGCCCCGGCGAAGAAGCCGACGAGATGCTGGTCGGTGACCACAAGCGCCTGGCCGAGTCCACGCCCTACAAGCGCCTGGCGGCACTGCTGCAGGGCGACGAGAGCCAGCTGCCGGCACCGCAGCGTGCCCAGGCCGAGCAGGCGCGGCGCTGGTACCGCGACCTGGGCGCCGACAACGAGCTGCAGTCGCTGCTGGCCGGGCTGGCCGGGCGCTACATCCCCACCAGCTACGGCGGCGACCCGGTGAAGAACCCCGACTCGCTGCCCACCGGCCGCAACCTCTACGGCTTCGACCCCAGCCGCGTGCCGACCAGGGCGGCCTGGGAAGCCGGCAAGGAGGCCATGGACAAGCTGATCGCCACCCACCGCCAGCAGACCGGCAAGGCGCCGGGCAAGCTGACCTTCACGCTGTGGTCGGTGGAGACGATGCGCCACTTCGGCCTGCTCGAAGCCCAGGCTCTCTGGGCGCTGGGCGTGGAACCGCAATGGGATGCCGGCGGCCGTGTCAGCGGTGTGCAGCTGGTCCCGCGCAGCAAGCTCGGCCGGCCGCGGGTCGACGTGGTGCTGTCGGCCACCGGCCTGTACCGCGACCACTTCCCCAACCTGATGCAGCGCCTGGCGCAGGCAGCACAGCTGGCGGCGCAGGCCGATGAAGCGGACAACCCGGTGGCCACCAACAGTCGGCGCATCGCGCAGCAGTTGCAGGCCCGCGGTGTTGATGCGGCAACGGCGCTGGACGCGGCGCAGACCCGCATCTTCGCGTCGGAGTCGGGCCGCTACGGCACCGGCCTGGACGAAGCGGCGCTGGCCACCGACAGCTGGAAGACCCAGGCCGAAGGCGACCGCAAACTGGCCGAGCTGTACCTGTCGCGCATGCAGTTCGCCTACGGTCCCGACGACAACCGCTGGGGCCGGCGCGGGCCGGTGGGCAACCTCTATGCCGAGCATCTGCGTGGCACCGAAGGTGCGGTGCTGGCGCGCAGCAGCCATCTCTACGGCATGCTGAGCACCGACGACCCGTTCCAGTACCTGGGTGGCATCGCGCTGGCGGTGCGCCACCTGGACGGCAAGGCGCCGCAGCTCTACATCAGCAACCTGCGCGGTGCCGGCGCCGGCCGCATCGAAGGCGCTGCCGGCTTCCTGGCCAAGGAACTGGCGACCCGCAACTTCCACCCCGGCTACATCCAGGGCCTGATGGCCGAGGGTTACAGCGGCACGCTGCAGGTGCTGGACGGCATCAGCAACTTCGCCGGCTGGCAAAGCGTGGCGCGCGAGATCGTGCGCGACGACCAGTGGCAGGAGTTCATGGACGTCTACGTGCGCGACAAACACCAGCTCGGCCTGCGCCGCTGGTTCGAGGCCCACAACCCGCATGCACTGGCGCAAAGCATCGAACGCATGCTGGAAGCGGCGCGCCTGGGCCAGTGGCAGGCCGACGCCGCCAGCGTCGCCGAACTGAAGGCGCAGTACCGCGAACTCGCGGCGCGCCACCAGGTGCGCAGCGACAACCGCACGTTCCAGCGTTTTGTCGATGCCGGCTACGGCCTGCAAGCCGCGCCGCCACGCACGGCAGCGGCGGCTGCCACCGCAGCCCCGGCCCCTGCGCAGGC
>JBASTF010000815.1:0-1870 GCA_049274755.1 Rubrivivax sp.
CGGCGATGCTGCGGCGCCGGCGACGTCGGCTGAAGCCGACCCCAGCATGTCGGCAACGGCAGCACCGGCGCCGTCGCGCTTGCTCGACGTGGTGGCGCCGTCGGAACTGAAGGCCTTGCTGGAACGCCACCTGGACCTGGCCCGTGTCAACACACTCTCCGGCGGCGAACCCATCGACGATAACGAATGGTCGCGGCTGATCGACGCGGCTCCGGCCCAGGCGCGCGAACTGCTGCAGACCGAGGGCTACTTCGCGCCCAGGGTGCAGGTGATGCGCAGTGCCGGCGACGAACGCCGCGTGCGCCTGGAACTGGACCCCGGGCCGCGCACGCGCGTCGCACGTTTCCAGCTCGAGGTGGAAGGTGAACTCGGCCGCGCTGCCGAAGCCGGCGACCCGGCCGCACACGACACCTTGCAGGCGCTGCGCCGCGCCTGGCCGCTGAACGCCGGCACCGAGTTCCGCAACGCCCTGTGGAACGAAGCCAAGGCCAGCACGCTGACACGGCTGCGTGCCGCCGGTTATGCCACCGCCACCTGGAGCGGCACCAATGCCGAGGTCGACGCCGACAAACACGAGGCGCGGCTGTTTGCCGTCGTCGACAGCGGGCCGCTGTTCCGCTATGGCGAGCTCGACGTCGAAGGCCTGGTGCGCCAGGACATGGCGACGGTGCAGATCCTCGCCACCTTCGCCACCGGCACGCCGGTCAGCGAACGGCTGCTGCTGGACTACCAGGAACGGCTGCAGAAATCCGGCCTCTTCGACGGCGTCACCGTGACGCTGGATCCCAACCCGGCCACTGCCGACAAGGCGCGCATCATGGTGCGGCTGAAGGAAGCGCCGCTGCAGGTCTGGACCTTCGGTGTCGGCATCAGCGCCAACACCGGGCCGCGCGCTTCGGTGGGGCATGTGTACCGGCGTGTTTTCGGCTATGCGGCCACGGCCACCAACAAGGTCGAGGCCGGCAAGCTCAAGCAGGTCTGGAACGGAGAGATCAGCACCCACGCCCGCAACAGCCTGTACCGCTATCTGGTCGGCGGTGCGGTCGAGCGCCTGGAGTCCAGTTCCGACATCGTGCTCTCGCAGCGGCTGCGCCTGGGCACCACACAGGACACGCAGCGCATCGAACGCCTGTACTACGTCGAGACCGAACGTTCGGCACGCGAGACGCTGGGCGACAGCCCGACCCGCACGACCACGGTGGCCAACTCGCTGCGCTTCGACGGCGTCTGGCGCCAGCTCGACAGCGTCATCCTGCCGACCGAGGGTTATTCGATGTCGGTGCAGCTCGGTGTCGGCCGCTCCCATGGCACCAGCGCAGACAGCGGCCCCTTCACGCGCCTGTACGGCCGCCTCACCGGCTACCTGCCGCTGGGCCGCGCCTGGTACGGCCAGGCGCGCATCGAAGCCGGCCAGGTCGTCAAACGCAACAGCGTGTCGGTGCCGCAATCGCTGCTGTGGCGCGCCGGCGGCGATGACTCGGTGCGGGGTTACGGCTATCGCAACCTGGGCCCGACCGTCGACGGCGTGATCAGCGGCGGCGAAACGCTGCTGACCACCAGCGTCGAACTGGCGCGGCCCATCAGCAGCCGCATGCCGTCCTTGTGGGGCGCCGTTTTCGTCGACTACGGCGGCGCCGCCACCAGCGCGACGGCGCTGACACCGTCGCTGGGCGCCGGCGTCGGCGTGCGCTGGCGCAGCCCCGTCGGGCCGCTGCGCCTGGACCTCGCCTACGGCCGCGAGACCAGCGCCTTCCGCCTGCACTTCAGCGTCGGCATCGCGTTCTGAGCGCCCATGCAGCACGAGCAGGCCCGCCCCATCGCCACGACGCTGCAGTTGCTGCGGCCGCTGCTGTGGGTGGCGGCCCTGCTC
>JBASTF010000816.1:0-3884 GCA_049274755.1 Rubrivivax sp.
GCTGCCGGCCACCTGCGTGCTGCAGGGCCCGGCCGTGCTGGCCGATGCAGTCCGTGTCGACGCCCACTTCGCAGCGCTGGCCGCCGAGTTCGCCGACAGTGCCCCGGGCCGCAACGAAGCGCTGCAAGCCCATGTGGTGCTGCTGGCCACCTGGTGCCTGCGCCGGGCTGCGCCGCTGGCGGCCGACGAAGCCCGCCGTGCCTTGCGCGACACGCTGGTGCAGCGCTACCGGGCCCTGGTCGAACTGCATCTGCGCCGGCACGCGCCGCTGGGTTTCTACGCCGCACAGCTGCAGGTGACGGCCGACCATCTGAGCCGCAGCTGCCGCGCCGTCACCGGCCTCTCGGCGCTGGACCTGCTGCACCAGCGCCTGCTGCTCGAAGCGCGGCGCCTGCTGGCCTACACGCAGGCGCCGGTGGCCGAGGTGGCACGCGACCTGGGTTTCGACGACGCCGCCTACTTCAGCCGCTTCTTCGCGCGCCGCGACGGCAGCGCGCCGCTGGCCTACCGCGCCGCGCTGCAGGCCGGCACGGCGGTGCCGCCCTGAAACGCTGCGTCAGCGTCCGTCGGCGAACAGCCCGGGGTCGTCGCGGATGATCTTTGCGGTGCGCTCGAAATGCGCCCGCAGCAGGGTCACCGCGTCATCGGCCCGGCCTTCGATGGCGGCTTCCATCAACTGCTGGTGTTCACTCTTCACGCCGCGTTTGTGGAAGGCGCGCGGCGCCGACAGCCGCCGGTAGCGGTGGTGCTGGTCGGCCAGCTGTTCGCAGAAGGCCAGCAGCCAGCGTGAACCGCAGCCGGCGATCAGCGCGCGGTGGAACTCGCGGTGCAAGGGCTCCCAGGCCGGGTTGTCCTCGAAGCGTTTGTCCGACAGCGAGCGCGGCGTCTTCGCCAGCCGGTGGTGGGCCAGCACCAGGGCTTCTTCCCAGGCCGTGCTGTGCGCGGCGATCGACTCGCGCAGCGCGATCTCTTCCAGCCAGCAGCGGGTCTTCGTGATCTCGGCCAAGTCGGTGGCGCTGATGCCGGCGACGACGAAGCCACGCTGCTCGCGGCGCTCGACCAGGCCGTCGGAGACCAGGCGGTTCAGCGCTTCGCGCAGCGGCGTGGCACTGGTGGCGTAGTGCTCGGCCAGCGCTTCGATGGCGAGCTTGCCGCCCGGTTCCAGCACACCGCCCAGCAGGTCGGCACGCAGCTGGTCGTAGAGGTTGGTCGCACGTGTGGCGGCACCGTTGACGGTGGCGAGGGCAGGGGTTCGGGCCATGGTCGGTACCGAAATGTACACAGCGCAGCGCCATCGATCTTTGTGTTGTCTCTCTTGTATTTTTGATTTTTATATATAAAACTCGGCGACACAAGACAAGGAGACACGATGCCTGCCCTGACCCTGTCCCAGGCCCATGACCTGATCGATGCCACGCTGGCTGCGGCGCGCCAGCAGGGCTTCAAGCCCATGGGCGTGGTGGTGGTCGACGCTGCCGCGCAGGTGGTGGCGTCGGCGCGTGAAGACGGGGCCTCGGCACTGCGCCTGGACATTGCACTCGGCAAGGCGGCTGCCTGCATCGGCATGGGCGTCAACAGCCGTGTGCTGACGCAGCGGGCCAAGGACTTGCCGGCGTTTTTCGGTGCCATCGCCGCCACGGCGCAACAGAAGTTCATCCCGCAGACGGGTGCCGTGCTGATCACCGATGCTGCCGGCCAGGTGCTGGGTGCTGCCGGGGCCTCCGGCGGCACCGGCGACGAAGACGAGTTGATCGTCATCGCCGGCATCCAGGCCATCGGCCTGCAGCACACCTGAACACAACACCCACTGCGATGCGCTGCGCCTGCGGCATCGACATCCACGCCCACGTGGTGCCGGCGGAGTTTCCGCGGCACCTGGCTGCGGCCGGCCTGGCCACGGCACCGGCACCCGACGCCCAGGGCCTCTGCCACCGCCACGTGCTGGCGCAGGGCAAACACTACCGCACGGTCAGCGAGAAGTGCTGGTCGGCGCCGCGCCGCCTGGCCGACTTCGAGGCCATGGGCTTGTCGCACCAGGTGGTGTCGCCGATGCCCGAGCTGCTGTCGTACTGGCTGGATCTCGCCGCCGCGCAGCCGCTGATCCGCTACCTGAACGAGCAGACCGCCGCGCTGTGCGCCGAGTCGGGCGGCCGGCTGCTGGGCCTGGCTGCGGTGCCGCTGCAAGACATCGATGCTGCGATCGCCGAGCTGCAGCACAGCACGCAGGCCCTGGGCCTGGGCCTGGTGGGCGTGGAGATCGGCAGCAACGTCAACGGCAGCGCCGTCGGCGACCCGCGTTTCCTGCCGTTTTTCGAGGCCTGCGTGGCGCTGGACCTGCCGGTGTTTGTGCATGCGCTGAAACCGGCCGGCATGGAGCGCCTGGTGGGCCCGGCGCCGCTGCAGCAGGTGCTGGCCTATCCCGGCGATGTCGGCCTGGCTGCCGCTTCGGTCATCACCGGCGGGCTGCTGCAGAAGCTGCCTGCCCTGCGCATCGGCTTCAGCCATGGTGGCGGCACGCTGGCGGCCTTGCTGCCGCGGCTGCAGCAGGGCTGGCAGGTGTTCCCGGCGCTGCGCGACAGCATTGCCGAAGCACCGCGTGAACAGGCGCGGCGGCTGTTCTACGACACGCTGGTGTTCGACACGCCGATGCTGCAGCACCTGCTGCACAGCTTCGGTGGCTCCGCGTTGATGCTGGGCACCGACCACCCCTTCAACTTCCACGACACCCGCCCGCTGGCGCGGCTGGACGACGCCGGCCTGGACGCTGCCACGCGCGACGCGCTGGCCTTCGGCAACGCGCGGCGTTTCCTGGGCCGCCGTGCGCCGGCGCTGGAGAGCAGCAGATGAAATCACCCTGGATCCAGGCCCTGCGCAGCGTGGCGCTGACGGTGCCCGACCTCGGTGCCGCCGAGGCCTTCTACACGCAGACCTGGCAGCTCAGCCTGGCTGCACGTGCACCCGGTGTGCTGTACCTGCGCGGCAGCGGCGCCGACCACCACCTGCTGGCCCTGCACGAACAGCCCGGCCTGCCGCAGATCCGCCAGGTGACGTTGCGTGCACGTGATGCCGCGGCGCTGCCGGCGATTGCAGCGGCGACGCCCGCCGCTGGCGGTGTCGTCGAACAAGCTGTTGCAGCCGCCGCCGACCCGGCCGGCGGCCAATCGCTCGTCATCCGCGATGTGCACGGCCGCCGCTACAGCATCGTGCACGGCGATGCCCAGCGCATACCCGACAGCCCGGCACCGCGCGACCAGCCGCAGCGCCTGGCCCATGCGGTGCTGAACAGCCACGACGTGCCGGCGGCCCAGGGTTTCCTGGAGCAGGCGCTGGGCTTCGTGCTGGCCGACCGCACCAAGATCATGGCCTTCATGAACTGCGACCGCGACCACCACACGATCGCGATCGGCGACACCGACAACGACGCGCTGAACCACATCGCCTTCGTGATGCCGACGCTGGATGCGGTGATGCGCGGCGGCGGTCGCATGCAGGACGCCGGCCATGCCAGCGAGTGGGGCCCGGGTCGCCACGGCCCCGGCGACAACGCCTTCAACTACTTCATCGACCCCTTCGGCATCGTCATCGAATACACGGCCGAGGTCGAGCAGATCGACGACAGCTACCGCCCCGGCGGCCCGTCGGACTGGACCTGGCCGCCCGGCCGTGTCGACCAATGGGGCATCTCGGCGCCGCCGAGTGCCCGCCTGAAAGAAGCGCAGCGCGCGGTGCGCTTCGCAGCCACGCTCTGAGAGGTTGTTCACCATGCGTTTTGCCACCACCTTGCAACAAGGCCGTGCCCAGGCTGGCGTCGTCGACGGCGACAGCTGGATCCCGCTCGGCACCGAACTGCGCGCTGCGCTCGAAGCCGGCATCGACCTCGTCGC
>JBASTF010000817.1:0-1733 GCA_049274755.1 Rubrivivax sp.
CCAATACCGGTTCAACCGTCGATTCAATCTGCGCTCCATCCTGCCCAGCTTGCTTCGCGCCGCCTGCCTCTCAACCCCGACCCCGGCTCACGTCATTCGTGTGGCTGAGGTTGGTCGCTAATCAAGACGTGCGATGTACCCGCAGCCCGAACGTTTCGTGCTGCTCGACCTGGTGCTGGGCACCGAGCCGGTGGCACTGATGTTCCGCCCGGACGACACCGAACTGCAGTCCCTGGCCAACGAAGTTCTGATTGGGTTGATGCGCAGCGGCGCGATGGAGCAGCTGTACCGGCGCTGGTTTCTCGAGCCTGTGCCGGGCCTGGCGCGGCCGCTGGACCTGGCGATGTCGCCGGCATTGATCACTCTGTTTGCTGATTCTTCGAAGCAAGTTCTGACGCCGTGATGCAGTTCACGGGCCAGTATTGCGATTTCTCTGAATTCGTTCCGATATCCGGTCTGTCGGCCAGCGCGCTCGCGACGGCCCGCCTCCAGGGAGTCGTCATGATGAATCGATGGTCCATCCGTTCCTTTCGCTGCAACGCCGCTGCACGGCTGCTGCCGGCGCTGGCCCTGGTGGCCGCGCCCCAGGCCTGGGCTGCCAGCGCCACCGGCAACTTCAACGTCACCGCGACGGTGCAGACCTCGTGCGCCGTCAGCGCCGCCGATCTGGCCTTCGGCACCTATGACGCCGCGTCCGCCACCGACACCACGGCGACGTCCACCGTCACCGTCACCTGCTCGCTGCTGACGCCCTACAACATCAGCCTGGACAGCGGCACACACGCTTCGGGCAGCACACGCCGCCTGGGCAGCGGTGCATCGCGGCTGAGCTACGAGATCTACCGCGATGTCTCGATGAGCAACGTCTTCGGCACCGTCGCGGCCCTGCTCGGCGTGTCCGGTGTCGGCACCGGCCTGGCCGCGCCGACGACGATCTACGGCAAGATCCCGAAGAACCAGGCGGTTGTGCCCGGCAGCTACAGCGACCAGATCACCGTCACGGTGGACTACTGACGGACACAGCCATGCATGCCCGTCTGACGCGTTATGTGGTGCTGCTGTGGTTGTCACTGCTGGCCAGCGTGCCGGCGGCGGCCGGCGGCTTCTCGATCCTGCCCACCCGTTTGCAGCTGGGCAGCGAGCGCTCGGTGCAGTCGGTGGTGCTGACCAACTCCGGGGCGCAGACCGTGGTCATCGAGTCGCAGGTCCGGGTCTGGCCCGAGGGTGCCGACGGCCAGCTGGCCAATGACCTGGTCGTCAGCCCGGCCGTGGTGACGCTGCCGCCGGGCGAACGCATGCGTGTGCGCGTCGGGCTGCTGCGCCCCGGGGCCACGGCCTCCGAACGTGCCTACAGGCTGTATTTCACCGAGCTGCCGTCGCCGTCGCCGCTGCAGGGCGCGGGCATCGGCGTGCGGCTGCGCATCGGCATTCCGGTGTTCGTGGCGCCGCAGCAGCCACGGCCGCAGGCGCTGCACTGGCAGCTGGACAGCGACGCCGACGGCGACTTCCTGCGCGTTCGCAACGACGGCAACCTGCACTGGCGCGTGGCCGAGCCGGCCTTGCTGCTCGACGGCGACAAGCCGCTGCCGCTGGCCATGGCTGCGCCCTATGTGCTGGCCGGCACGGTGCTGCGTGTGCCGCTGCCTGCCGGCCTGCGGCTGGCAGCCGGCCAGCGTGTGCGCTGGATGGACGGCGACGATGTGCGCGGCGCGCTGGTGGTGGCGCGCTAGAGC
>JBASTF010000818.1:0-5045 GCA_049274755.1 Rubrivivax sp.
GCGCAGCCTGGCGCAGCGCAGCGCCGAAGCGGCCCGCGAGATCAAGGGCCTGATCGGCGCCAGCGTCGACCGCGTCGAGGCCGGTTCGCGCCTGGTGCAGGACGCCGGCACGACGATGAACGACATCGTGTCGCAGGTCAAACGTGTCAGCGACCTGATCGGCGAGATCACCGCCGCCACCGAGGAACAGACCTCGGGCATCGGCGAGGTCAGCCGCGCCGTCGGCGCGCTCGACCAGGTGACGCAGCAGAACGCGGCCCTGGTGGAGCAGAGCGCTGCTGCCGCCGAAAGCCTGAAACAGCAGGCCGTGCGCCTGGTCGATTCCGTCAGTGTGTTCCGCCTGCAGGCCGAAGTGGCCTGAGGCATTCCAACCCCTCACCCACCCCCCCCAAGAGACAAGGACCTCTCATGTTCAAGATGACCCGTTGCTTCACGATCGCTGCGCTGTCGCTGGCAGCCCTGTCCACGGCCCAGGCCGCGTCGCGCGACGAAGCGCAGGCGATGCTGAAGGCCGCACTGGCCGAGATCAAGACCAAGGGCGTGGACGCCGCAGGCAAGGACTTCAGCGCCGGCGGCAACTGGAACAAGGGCACGCTGTACGTCTTCGTCGCCGACATGAAGGCCAACATCCTGGCCCACTCGGCGAACAACAAGATCGTCGGCAAGAACCTGTGGGAAGTGAAAGACGCGTCGGGCAAGCTGTTTGTGCAGGAGCAGGTCAAGCTCGTGCAGGCCGGCGGCAACGGCGCGGTGCAGATGCGCTGGATGAACCCGTCGACCAAGCAGATCGACGACGCCGAAGCCGTGGTCGGCAAGGTGCCGGGCCAGGACGCCTACGTCGGCGCCGTCTGGTTCAAGTGATGCGCTGCTGAGGGCGCTGCGCCTGCAGCGTCTTCAGATCGACATCCTGGCGCGCACGCCGTCGGCTTCCATGTCGGCGCCGCGCCCGCGCGCGACGATCTCGCCGCGCTCCATCACGATGTACCGGTCGGCCAGCTCGGCTGCGAAGTCGTAGTACTGCTCGACCAGCACGATGGCCATGGTCTTGCGGTCCGCCAGCATGCGGATGACGCGGCCGATGTCCTTGATGATGCTGGGCTGGATGCCTTCGGTGGGCTCGTCCAGCATCAGCAGCTTGGGGCCGGCGGCCAGCGCGCGCGCAATGGCCAGCTGCTGCTGCTGGCCACCCGAGAGGTCGCCGCCGCGGCGGTGCATGAACTGCTTCAGGATGGGGAAGAGCTCGAACAGCTCGGCCGGAATGGCCGTGCCGGCCGGCTTCACCGCCAGCCCCATGCGCAGGTTCTCTTCCACCGTCAGGCGGCCGAAGATCTCGCGCCCCTGCGGCACATAGCCGATGCCGCGCCGCACCCGGTCGTAGGGTGTTGCATGGGTGATCTCGGCGCCGTCCAGCAGCAGCTTGCCGGTCTTCACGCCGACCACGCCCATCAGGCTTTTCAGCAGCGTGGTCTTGCCGACGCCGTTGCGGCC
Organism: Rubrivivax sp.; assembly: GCA_049274755.1. Taxonomy (GTDB): domain Bacteria; phylum Pseudomonadota; class Gammaproteobacteria; order Burkholderiales; family Burkholderiaceae_C; genus Rubrivivax. The sequence continues at coordinate 1,489 of JBASTF010000818.1, forward strand.
CAGCACCACGGTGACCTCGCCGATGCGCGCCTCGAAGCCGAGGTTGCGCAGGATGTGGCTGCCGCCGTAGTACTGGTTCAGCCCGTCGACACGCAGCAAAGCCTCATCGGCCAAGGTACACCTCCACGACCTTCTCGTTGGCCTGCACGTCGGCCAGCAGGCCTTCGGCGAGCACGCTGCCTTCGTGCAGCACGGTGACCTTCTTCCTGCCTTCGGTCAGCTGGTCGACGAACTTCATGTCGTGTTCGACGACCACCAGCGAGTGTTGTCCTTCCAGACTCAGGAACAGCTCGGCCGTGCGCTCGGTTTCTTCGTCGGTCATGCCGGCCACCGGTTCGTCCAGCAGCAGCAGCTTGGGGTCCTGCATCAGCAGCATGCCGATCTCCAGCCACTGCTTCTGGCCGTGGCTCAGCAGGCCGGCGGTGCGCTGGGCCTCGTCCTTCAGGTGGATCAGCGCCAGGATCTCGGCGATGCGGTCCAGCTGCTCACCCGACAGGCGGAAGAACAGCGAGGCGCGGGCCCGCCGGTCGGCCTTCAGCGCCAGTTCCAGGTTCTCGAACACACTGAGCTGTTCGTAGACCGTGGGCTTCTGGAACTTGCGGCCGACGCCGATTTGCGCCACTTCCTGCTCCTTCAAACGCAGCAGGTCGATGTTGCTGCCGAAGAAGACCTTGCCGCTGTCGGGCTTGGTCTTGCCGGTGATGCAGTCCATCATCGTCGTCTTGCCGGCGCCGTTGGGGCCGATGATGCAGCGCAGTTCGCCGACGTTGATGGTGAGTGTCAGGCGGTTCAAGGCCTTGAAGCCGTCGAAGCTGACGCTGATGTCCTCGACGTACAGCGCCACGCCCTGGCCGAAATAGGGCTCGTCGGCGACAAAGCCGCCGGGCTTGGCCGGCTTCGTGGCATGGGCGGCCAGCGCCTTCGCGCCGGCTTCCATCAGGTCGGGTGTCATGCCTTTTTCCCCTTGAGCTTCTTCACCAGGCCGATCAGCCCGTCGGGCAGGAACAGCGTCACCGCGATGAACAGCGCGCCCAGGAAAAACAGCCAGTACTCAGGGAAGGCGACGGTGAACCAGCTCTTCGCGCCGTTGACGAAAAACGCACCGACGATGGGGCCGATCAGCGTCGCGCGGCCACCCACCGCGGCCCAGATCGCAATCTCGATGCTGGCCGCCGGGCTCATCTCGCCGGGGTTGATGATGCCCACCTGCGGCACGTACAGCGCGCCGGCCACGCCGCACATCACGGCGCTCAGTGTCCAGATGCTGAGCTTGTAGGCCACCGGGTCGTAGCCGGTGAACATCACGCGGCTTTCGGCGTCGCGGATGGCCTGCAGCACACGGCCGTACTTGCTGTGCACGATGGCGCGCGCCATCAGGAAGAAGCCGATCAGCACCAGGCCGCTGATCACACATAGCAGCACCCGCATCGTCGGCGTGGCGATGGGCACGTCGAGGATGCGCTTGAAGTCGGTGAAGCCGTTGTTGCCGCCGAAGCCGGTTTCGTTGCGGAAGAACAGCAGCATCGCCGCGAAGGTCATCGCCTGCGTGATGATGGAGAAGTACACACCCTTGATGCGCGAGCGGAACGCGAAGTAGCCGAACACGAAGGCCAGCAGCCCCGGCACCGCCAGCACCAGAACGGCCTGCGCGACGAAGCTGTCGCTGACGGCCCAGTGCCAGGGGAATTCCTTCCAGTTCAGGAACACCATGAAGTCCGGCATCGGCAGGCGGTACTGGCCGTCGCTGCCGATCTGGCGCATCAGGTACATGCCCATCGCATAACCGCCGAGCGCGAAGAACAGGCCATGGCCCAGGCTGAGGATGCCGGTGTAGCCCCAGATCAGGTCCATCGCCAGCGCGCAGATCGCGTAGCAGAGGATCTTGCCGAGCAGGCTGACCGTGTAGTCGCTGAGGTGGAAGACGTTGCCGTCGGGCACCACCAGGTTCAGCAGCGGCACCAGCACGGTGATCGTCAGCGTGGCGGCCAACAGGGCCGCCCAGCCGCGGGCACCAAGCAGCCGCCGCGGAACCGGCTCCGCCGGGCCGCTGGCGGCGCCCCCCTGGGGGGGAACGCCGAAGGCGTTACGGGGGAGGGTCATGTCTCGGCGCTCCGGCCCTTCATGGCAAAGATCCCCTGCGGTCGTTTCTGGATGAAGGCGACGATGAAGACCAGCACCATGATCTTGGCCAGCACCGCGCCCTGCCAGCCTTCCAGCAGCTTGTTCAACAGGCCCAGGCCCAGGCCGGCGTAGACGGTGCCGGCGAGCTGACCGACACCACCGAGCACGACGACCATGAAGCTGTCGACGATGTAGCCCTGGCCGAGATCGGGGCCGACGTTGCCGACCTGGCTGAGCGCGCAGCCGGCCAGCCCGGCGATGCCGGCGCCCAGGGCGAAGGCATAGGTGTCGACCCGCGCCGTGTTCACGCCCATGCACGAGGCCATGCGCCGGTTCTGCGTGACACCGCGCACGAACAGGCCCAGCCGTGTTTTGCCGATCAGCAGCGCCATGCCGGCCAACACCGCGGCAGCGAAGGCCAGGATGGCGAGGCGGTTGTAGGGCAGCACCAGGTTGGGCAGCACCTGCACGCCGCCCGAGAGGAAACCGGGGTTCTCGACGCCGACGTTCTGCGCGCCGAAGATCGAGCGCACACACTGCATCAGGATCAGGCTGATGCCCCAGGTGGCCAGCAGCGTTTCCAGCGGCCGGCCATAGAGCCAGCGGATCACGCTGCGTTCCATCGCCGCGCCGACCAGCGCGGCGACGATGAAGCTCATCGGCACCGCGGCGATGATGTAGAGATCGAACAGCGCCGGCGGCAGCCAGGCGCGGAAGGCGTTCTGCACCAGGTAGGTGGCGTAGGCGCCGATCATCATCAGCTCGCCGTGCGCCATGTTGATGACGCCCATCAGCCCGTAGGTGATGGCCAGGCCCAGCGCCACCAGCAGCAGGATGGAACCCAGGCTGATGCCGGTGAACAGCACGCCCAGGCGTTCACCCCAGGCCAGGCGCGAGGACACGGCGTCCAGGCTGGCCGTCAGCGCGGCCTTGACCTCGGCATCGCTCTCGGCGGCCAGGCGTTCGATCAGCAGCGACTTCGTGGCCGGCTGGTCGCTGGCGGCCACCAGCCTGGCGGCGTCCAGGCGCTTGGCCTTGTCGGCAGACGCCAGCAGGGCCGTGGCCTTCAGCAGCGCCAGCTGGGCCTTCAGCCCGGCGTCGGTTTCGGCGGCCTCGGCTCTTTCCAGCAGCTTCAGCTTGCCTTCGTCGATCTGGTCCTTCAGTTCGGCGATGGCCTGTGCACGCTGCGCACGCTCGGGCGCAAACAGCTTCAGTGCCGCCAGCGCGGCTTCCAGCTCGCGCCGCATGCGGTTGTTGTTGACCACGTCTTCGGCGCCGTCGGGCAAGGTGGCCGCGGCACCGGTGGCGGCATCGACGGCCTTGCCGTCGCGCAGCACATAGGCCTTGCCGCCGGCGAGCTTCACCTCGTCGGCCAGGATGGCCTGCACATAGGCCGGCAGCGCCGGGTCGGCGGCTGCCACCGCCTCGTTCAGCGC
>JBASTF010000819.1:0-3528 GCA_049274755.1 Rubrivivax sp.
GTTCTGCACGGCGCAGCGCGCAGCGCTGGCCGCCGACGTGCTGATCGCCAGCGACGGCCCGCGCCTGCGTGCCGATGCGCCGACGCTGTTCCTGGGTTCACGCGGCGTTGCCAACTTCGACCTCGAACTGACGCTGCGCGACGGTGCCCACCACAGCGGCAACTGGGGCGGGCTGCTGGCCAACCCCGGCACCATCCTCGCGCATGCCATCGCCTCGATGGTCGACGCGCGTGGCCGCATCCTCGTCGAAGCGCTGCGCCCGCCGCCCATCCCCGCCAACGTGCGTGCGGCGCTGGCGGGTCTGCAGGTCGGCGGTGGCCCCGGCGACCCCGAGGTCGACCTCCACTGGGGCGAGCCCGACCAGACGCCGGCCGAACGGGTGTTCGCCTGGAACACGCTGGACGTGCTGGCCTACCGCACCGGCAACCCGGAATTCCCTGTGAACGCGATCCCGGCCTCGGCCAAGGCCAACCTGCACATGCGTTTTGTCGTCGGCACCGACATTGCGAACCTGCGCCGCCGCGTGCAGCAGCACCTGGCCAGCCACGGCTTCGGCGCCATCGGGGTCAGCGAGCCGATGGTGATGGCGGCAACGCGGCTGGACCCCGACAACGCCTGGGTGCACTTTGCGCTGGACTCCGTGGCCCGCAGCACCGGCAGCCAGCCCGTGCTGCTGCCCAACCTGGGCGGCAGCCTGCCCAACGACGTGTTTGCCGACATCCTGGGTCTGCCCACCGTCTGGGTGCCGCACAGCTATCCGGCCTGCCAGCAGCATGCACCCGACGAGCACCTGCTGCTGCCGGTGGCGCGCCAGGCCTTGCAGCTGATGACGGGGCTGTTCTGGGACCTGGGCGAGCAGGCGGCCCAGCTGCCACGCAAGGCCGCCTGAGCCGGCGATGCTGCAGACGCTGAAGCAGTTGTTCGATGCGCTGCTGGCGCCGGCCTCGGCCGCCGCCACGCCGCAGGCCGATGCCCACCGTGTGCAGCTGGCCACCGCCGTGCTGCTGGTGGAGGTGATGCGCGCCGACACCGGCATCGGCGCCGACGAACGCAATGCCACCCTCGCCGCGCTGCGCACCAGGTTCGCGCTGGCCGACGACGAGCTCGAACGCCTGGTCGAACTGGCCGAGCAGACGGCACGCAGCGCCACCGACTTCCACGCCTTCACCTCGGCGCTGAACGAGGCCTTCGACGAAGAACACAAGCTGCGTGTCGTCGAAGCCATGTGGCAGGTGGCTTATGCCGACGGCCACCTGGCGGCGCACGAGAACCACGTGCTGTGGCGTGTGGCCGACCTGCTGCACGTGCCGCACGGCGCCTACATCAACGCCAAGATGCGGGCCAAGGCGGCGGCTGGCGCCGCCTAGATCCGTAGACCCGCTGCCGCGCTGCGGCAGCAGCCTCTCAGGGCTTGCCGTCGCGGCCGCCGCCCATGCCTTCGAGCAGCTTGGTCGCGGCGTCCATGTCCACGGCCACCGGCTTGTCGAGGAAGGCCGTCACCGTCTGCGGGAAGGCGATGACGATGCCCACCAGGATCAGCTGCATGATGACCCAGGGGATCGCGCCCAGGTAGATGTCGCGCGACAGCACCTTCTTCGGCAGCGCGCCGTTTTTGTGCAGCGTGTCGGCAATGCCGCGCAGGTAGAACAGCGCAAAGCCGAACGGCGGGTGCATGAAGCTGGTCTGCATGTTCACGCAGATCATCACGCCGAACCACACCAGGTCGATGCCCAGCTTGGCCGCCACCGGCGCCAGGAACGGGATGATGATGAAGGCGATCTCGAAGAAGTCGAGAAAAAACGCCAGGAAGAAGATGAAGATGTTGACGGCGATGAGGAAGCCGATCGGCCCGCCCGGCAGGCTGGACAGCATGTGCTCGATCCACTTGCCGCCTTCGACGCCCTGGAACACCAGCGAAAACACGCGTGAGCCGATGAGGATGAACACCACCATCGCGGTGATGCGCATCGTGCCCGTCATCGCTTCCTTCACCAGCGGCCAGGTCAGGCGCTTGTGCAGTGCCGCCAGCACCAGCGCACCGACCGCGCCCATCGCGCCGGCCTCGGTGGGCGTGGCCACCGCGCTGTCCATCCACGGCAGGCCGCCCATGCTGCCCAGCACCAGGAAGATCAGCACCGCCGACGGGATGATGCCGCGCAGGCACTTCAGCACCAGGGCCGGGCCCTGCAGCGTGCGCGCTTCCTTCGGCACCCCCGGCAGCGCCAGCGGCCGCAGCCGCGTCAGCAGGAAGGTGTACAGCGCAAACAGCAGGATCTGCAGGATCGAGGGGCCCCAGGCACCCTTGTACATGTCGCCCACCGGCTTGCCCAGCTGGTCGGCCAGCACCACCAGCACCAGCGACGGCGGCACCAGCTGCGTGATCGTGCCCGAGGCCGCCAGCACGCCGGTGGCGTAGCGCATGTCGTAGTTGTAGCGCATCATCACCGGCAGCGAGATCATCGCCATCGCGATGACCTGGCCGGCCACGGTGCCGGTGATGGCGCCGAGGATGAAGCCGACGATGATGACCGAATAGCCCAGGCCACCGCGCACCGGGCCGAAGAGCTGGCCCATCGAGTCCAGCATGTCCTCGGCAAGGCCGCATTTCTCCAGCACCGCGCCCATCAGCGTGAAGAACGGGATGGCCAGCAGCAGGTCGTTGGACAGGATGCTGAAGACGTTCAGCGGCAGGTTGCCCATGAAGCTCATCGGGAACCAGCCCTGCGACACGGCAAACAGGCCGCAGCCCAGGCCCAGCGCGGCCAGCGAGAAGGCCACCGGGAAGCCGATCAGCATCACCAGGACCAACCCCGCGAACATCAGCGGGGCAAAGGTCTCCATGCTCATCATTGCAACGGCCTCTCGTAGTGCGTGTCCATCTCGTATTCATGGCGCAGCCAGGCCACGCGCTTGATGATCTCGGCCAGCCCCTGCAGCGCCAGCAGGCCGAAGCCCAGCGGCATCGTCAGCACCACGGGCCAGCGCACCAGGCCGCCGGCGCTCTGCGAGACCTCGCCGCTGACCCAGCGGTCGACGAACATCGGCCAGGCGTAGAACAGCATCGCGGCCATCACCGGCAGCAGGAAAAACGTCAGCCCGAACAGGTCGACCAGCACCTTGGTGCGTGTGCTGTAGCGGGCATAGGCCAGGTCCACGCGCACATGTTCGTTGATGCGCAGCACCACCGAGGCACCCAACATCACGGCCACCGCAAACAGGTACCACTGGATCTCGAGCCAGGCGTTGGAGCTGATGCTCAGCCCGTAGCGCACGATGGCGTTGCCGGCGCTGATCAGGCAGGACAGCAGCACCGCCCATTCGGCCAGCTTGCCGAAGGCGTTGTTGAGGCGGTCGACGCCATGCGCGAACGTGAGCGCGGCTTTCATGCAGGTCTCGGCGTTGAGGATCGGGCCGGCAGTCTGGATGCCGGGGCCTGAAAGCGGGCTGAAACCCAGCCGGCCAAGTCGGATTCTGGCATCGCCGGTGCTGCGGCCGCGCTGCCGCCGGCCCCGCAACGCGGGGTGGCCA
>JBASTF010000820.1:0-5070 GCA_049274755.1 Rubrivivax sp.
CTGCTGACCCACCCCCGGCTCAGGGGGCTGCCCGACGGACGGGAGCCCGGCGGCGACGAGCGGCGAGCGGTCGCGCCGCCGCTCCGGATAATGAAATCACCATGGTCCTCCGTCACACCTGCGCTGCACGCGGCTTCTCGCTGATCGAGCTGATGATCGCCGTGGCCGTGGTGGCGCTGCTGGCGGCCGTGGCGCTGCCGACCTTCAACGACTCGATCCGCAAGGGCCGGCGCAGCGAAGCTTTTGCCGCACTGGCCCAGGTGCAGCAGGCACAGGAACGCTGGCGCACGAACCACAGCAACTATGCCGACAACAGCCAGCTGTCGCTGCCGGTGGTTCCGGCCAACAGCGGCGACCCTGTCGGCCTGGGAGTGCCAGGCACCACCGGCAGCGGCTACTACACGATCACCATCGGCAGCAGCCCCACCGGAACCTCCTACGTCACGACCGCCACCGCCGTGGCCGGCACGTCACAAGCCGCCGATGCCGGCTGCCAGGTGCTGGCGGCGAAGATGGACGGCGGCACCGTGCTCTACGCCTCGGGCGTCAGCAGCGTGGACTTCACGGCGGCGAACAAGGACCCCAAGGGCTGCTGGGCCAGGTGACGACGATGCGCCGACAGCAGCAAGCTTTCACGCTGACCGAACTGATCATCGCGATCGCCATCGCCGCGGTCGTTCTGATGCTGGCGGTGCCCTCGTTTCTGGACTACATGCGTGTGCAGCGGCTGAAGAGCATCAATGCCCAGCTGGTCACCGACCTGATGCTGGCGCGCAGCGAGGCGGTGACACGCGGCACGATTTCCCGCGTGAACTTCGGCCAGAACACCGACCTCACCTGCTACACGCTGTACGTGAACAGGGTGGGCGCCAGTTCCGGCGTGCGCTGCGACTGCACCTTGGGCGCCGGCGCAGCCTGCGGATCGAGTTCGTCGGAGCTGCGCACCGTGCAGGTGCTGCGCAGCACCGGGGTGGCGGTGCAGGTGCCCAGCGGCGACACCGCGCTCGGGTTCAGCCATGTCACGGGCGCCTTGGTCGGCATTCCCACCGACCAGGGTGTGATTGCCGTTGACTCTTTCGTGGTCGAAACTTCGCTGGACTCGACGCGGCTGCTGCGTGACACGCTGGGCAAGACCGGCCGCGTCACTGTGTGCGGCGTGGGCCGGAATCTCGGAGCCGAGACATGTCCATGATGCTGCACCGGCGGCGCCGCCAGGCGGGCCTGTCCCTGGTCGAGCTGATGGTCGGCCTGGCAATCGGCCTAGTCGTCGTCGCCGGCGCCGCGTTTGTCGTTGCAACGCAGCTTGGCGACAGCCGTCGGCTCCTGCTCGAAACCCAGATGCAGCAGGACCTGCGTGCAGCAGCGGACATCATGACACGCGATCTGCGACGGACGGGATCCTGGGCTTGGCAGGATGGGGCCAAGGACGCTGTTGCACAGTCCGCGGCACAAACGCTGAACACCTTCAACACCATCACCGTCGGTGGTGCGCCGAGTCACGAGATCAGCTACGGCTACTCGCGCAATCAGGCACAGACCCAGTTCGGGTTCAAACTCGACACAACCAGCGGCGCACTGCAATCGAACATCGAGGGCGGCGGCTACCAGGATCTCACCGACACACGGGTGATGAAGGTCACCTCGTTCGGGGTGTCGCTGATCAACGGGCCGGCCGTGCAACTGCCCTGCCCGAACGACTGCCCCGGCGGCGGCACGGCCTGCTGGCCCGACATCCGCTCGCGCCAGATCGTCATCGACATCTCGGCCACGTCCGTCAGCGACCCCAGCGTGAAACGCAGCCTGCGCCTGGCCACCGACCTGCGCAACGACATGCTGACGGCCAACGCCGGCGGCCAGGTGTGCCCGTCATGAACCAGCGGAAGAGTTCTCCTGTGCGCCGACACGAACGTGGTGTCGCGACGCTGGTCGTCGTGATGGTTTTGTTTTTCATCATCTCGATGGTCGCGGCCTACACCAGCCGCAACCTGATCTTCGAGCAGCGCACGGCCGCCAACCAGTACCGCTCGACACAGGCCTTGGAAGCCGCCGAGGCCGGCCTCGAGTGGGCCAAGGCGATGCTGAACCACGGTCGCATCACGCCGACACCGGCCAGTTCGTCGCAACCGCAGGCCTGCCTGGCAAGCACCAATGCTGCGGACAGCTCGTTCCGCCAGCGCTATCTGCAGCCGGTCCTGGTCGGCGGCGTCTTCGGCGGCCAGTACACAACCCGCGGCTACGGTTCGACCGGGTTCAAGCCGCAACCCAGCTGTGTCTTCAACGGCAGTGGCTGGAACTGCGACTGCCCGGAAACCACCGCGGCTGCGATCAGCACCTCCGGCAGTGAGATCCGCCCTGCCTTCCGCGTCCGCTTCAACCCCGGTTATCTCAGCGCCCTGCCGAACGGGATGATCCGCATCGAGGCCATCGGCTGCACGCGCCTGGACGGCAGCTGCCTGGACTTCAATGCGATGGGCCTGATCAACGAAGGGCGCACGATCGTCACGCAGTTGGTGGCGCTGACCGGTGGCCTGCCCAGTCCGCCAGTGGCCGCGCTGACTGCAGGTGGCACGGTCGCGCTGCCTTCGGCCGTGCTGCGCAACGGCGACACGGCCTCGGGCGGCTGGACCGTGCAGTCGCGCGGCGCTGCAACCATCCCGGACACGCAGTTGTTCACGCTGCCCGGCACGCCGGGCGCAATGTCCAAGGCCGAGAACGACACCAGCCTGCCCAACACCGGCGACCGCATGTTCACGACGGTGTTCAACATGTTCCCGGACACCTACCGCGACCAGCCTGCCGTGGTGCGGCTGGACAACAGCGTCAGCGGCTGCAGCGCCGCCGGCTGCACGGCCACCGCGCTGGCCAATGCGGCGACCTTCAACCCGGGCCGTGTCATCTGGGTCGAGGGCGATCTCGACATCGACAGCGGCACCCCCATCGGCTCGGCCAGCGACCCCGTGCTGATCGTCGTCAACAACGGCAACCTGGTGTTCAGCGGCGGGACGCCGGGCACGATCAACGGCCTGGTCTATGTGCGCCGCGCCACCTGGACGACGGCGGGCACGGGCAGCGTGCAGGGTGCCGTGGTCGCGCAGGGCAACGTCGGTGGCAACGGCGCACTGACAGTGAACTACGACCCCGAGGTGCTGCGCACGCTGCGCCTGAGTGCGGGCTCCTTCGTTGCCGTTCCTGGTGGCTGGAAGGACTTCTGCTCCACGCCCACCGGCGCGATGGCCGGTACGGGGATCCAGTGCTGAACCGCGCCCGCTCCGTCGTGCGCGGCGTCTCGCTGGTCGAGGCCCTGGTCGCCCTGGCTGTCATGGCCTTCGGCGTGCTCGGCGTCGTCGGCATCCAGATGACCTTGCGTGCCAACGGCGACGTCGCCAAGCAGCGTGCCGAAGCCGTGCGCATCGCGCAGGAAGCACTGGAGAACTGGCGCGGCTTCACGGCACTCAGCTCGAACCCGGCGCTGCCTGCGGGGCACACGATGGCTTACGACATGGTCGCCAGCTCCGGCAGCGCGAGCACGGTGACCGTGCCCGACAGCAACACCAGCTACACGCTGAAGATGACGGCCGTGACGCCGACAGCGCCGGCGAGCCTGCCGTCCGGGTGGCCGGCCAGTGTGCCGACGGTGAAAACCATGCAGGCCCGCGTCGAGTGGATCGACCGCAGCGGCGCGACGCAGTTTGTCGAGCTCACTTCGCAGCTGGCCGGCATCGTTCCCGAGGTTGCGGGCTCGCTGGCGATCCCGTCGCGCGCGCTGCAGAACAAGCAGGTCGGCAACCGCCACAGTGCGATCCCGGTCTCGGCCACCGACATCGGCGGCGGCCAGAGCCTGTTCACGCCACCGCAGGCCAGTGGCACCGTGGCCTGGGTGTTCAGCAACACCACGGGGCTGATCACCAGCGTCTGCAACCCCTACCCGAGTTCCTGCGTCGCCACCGATGCGGCACTGCTGGCTGGCTACATCGTCTATGCCGGCTCGCCATCCACGGGCAGCTGGTCCTACGAAGGCGTGCTGGATGCGCTGCCGGCGGCCGTGTTTGGCGCGCGGCTGACGCTGACGATCTACGACCCGGTGCCAAGCGCCTGGAACTGCTTCTACAACACCAGTCGGCCAGCCTACCTTGCCTACTTCTGCGCCGTGGGGCGCAGCACCGCATCGAAACCGGTGTGGTCCGGACGGTCCTTGATCAACACGGCAACGCTGGCAATTGGCGCGGCCACCAGTGTCAGCGCCAGCGACTACAGGGTCTGCCGCTACACACGGGACCCACTCACCGACACGCCGACGATTGCCGGCAGCTCGCCCACGTTGACCGACAACGCGGCACATCCGCTGGACTACAACGCTGTCGGCCAGTCGCTGACGAACCAGAACTTCGTCGTGATTCCGGCCGGCAACGGCAGCGCTGCCCACACCTGCCCGGTCGACGACGGCAGCACGTTGTTCGTCGACGGCGACACACGCGCGCACCAGCCTCCAAACTGAGTGGCAGGCGCAGTGAGCACAGCCACGCTGAGCCCGCTGGACATCCAGCGCCTGCAGGAAGCGCTGGCGCTGGCGGAAGGCTCGTTCGGACTCACCGAGCCCAACCCGCGGGTCGGCTGCGTGCTTGGCGACGCCGACGGCCGCGTGTTCGGCCGTGGCGCCACGCAGCAGGCCGGTGGCCCCCATGCCGAGGTGATGGCCCTGCGCGACGCCCGTGGCGCCGGCCACGACCTGCGTGGTGCCACGGCCTGGGTCACGCTGGAGCCCTGCGCACACCAGGGCCGCACCCCGCCCTGCTGCGATGCGCTGGTCGACGCCGGCATCGGGCGCGCCGTGGTCGCCCTGGTCGACCCGTTTCCGCAGGTGGCCGGTGCCGGCATCGCACGGCTGCGTGCCGCCGGCATCCAGGTGGACCTGGCCGAGGGTGCGATGGCCGACGCCGCCCATGCCATCAACGTCGGCTTCTTCTCGCGGGTCCAGCGCGGCCGGCCCTGGGTGCGGCTGAAGATCGCAGCCTCGCTGGACGGCGCCACGGCACTAGCCAACGGCGCCAGCCAGTGGATCACCGGCGAGGC
>JBASTF010000821.1:0-3154 GCA_049274755.1 Rubrivivax sp.
GCGCCCAGCGCTGCAGCACCTTGCCAGCCGCGGTGAGGCGGATGCCGCGGCCGGCCTTCTCGAACAGCGGCGCGCCGCATTCCTCTTCCAGCCGGCGCAGGCAGCTGCTCAGTGCCGGCTGGCTGCGGTGCAGGCGCTGCGTTGCCAGGCCCATGTGCTCGAGCTCGGCAATGGTCTCAAAGTAACGCAGGTCACGCAGGTCCATGGCAAAAGTCCTGTGGATGGAAGGCAAAGAATTATCGATTGGACGTTGTCAGTCCGGAAATCAATACTTGCCGCCATCAAGGGAGGGCTGCAGCCTGGCAGCGAACCCGCCTGACGGAGACACGATGAACACTTCCCGCCGCCTGCTGCTGGCCTTCGCCGCTTCGACGCTGTGTGCCGGCCCCAGCGCCTTTGCGCAGGCCTTCCCCGCCAAGCCCATCCGCATGATCGTGCCCTTCCCGCCCGGCGGCGGCACCGACATCATTGCGCGCGAAGTGACGCAGAAGGTGGCGGCCAGCACCGGCTGGACCTTCGTCATCGAGAACAAGCCCGGCGCCGGCGGCAACCTGGGCGTGGACGCGGTGGCCAAGTCGCCGGCCGACGGCTACACCCTGGTCATCGGCCAGACCAGCAACCTTGCGATCAACCCCACGCTGTACGCCAAGATGCCGTACGACGTGCCGAAAGACCTGGCGCCCATCGTGCTGGTGGCCGAGTCGCCGCTGGTCATGGTCACCGGCACCAACTCGCCGTTCAAGACCCTGGCCGACGCGGTGAACGCGTCCAAGGCCAAACCCGGGGTCGTGAACTTCGCGTCGCCCGGCAACGGCACGGTGGCCCATCTGACCAGCGAGCTGTTCCAGAAGGCCGCCGGCGTGAAGAATCAGCATGTGCCGTACAAGGGCGCGGCCCAGGCGCTGACCGACGTGATCAGCGGCAACGTCGAGCTCTACATGTCGTCGGTGCCGACGCTGCTGGGCCAGATCAAACAAGGCAAGCTGCGTGCGCTGGCGGTGAGCTCGGCCAAGCGCGTCGACGACCTGCCGGGTGTGCCGACGATCAACGAATCGGGCTACAAGGGTTTCGACGCCGTCACCTGGTTCGGTTTCCTGGCCCCGGCCGGCACGCCGAAGGACGTGGTGGCGAAGCTCAACACCGAGTTCAACAAGGCCTTGCAGCAGCAGGACCTGCGCAAGAAGCTCGGCGACGAAGGTGCCGACCCCGTGGGCGGCACGGTCGAGCAGTTCGCCACCCTGATCAAGGCCGACGCCGCGCGCTGGGGCAAGGTGGTGCGCGACGCCAACATCCGCATCGACTAGGTCGATCCGGCCCGCAGCGCGCGGGCCCGTGGTTCCAGTTCCCTCCCGCCAGATTTCCGGAGATTCCGATGAGTCAAGCCGCTGCATTGCCCGACGTGATCCGCCAGTTCGAACGTGTTGCACCCGAGACCGTTCGCGAGGCGGCACAGTTTGCGTCGTCCATCCTGGCCGACGTGGCCGGCCGCCGCGGCGCCCTGAGCGGCCGCATCGCGCCGCTGGCGCCCAGCATGCGTTTTGCCGGCCCGGCGCTGACGGTGGAAGTGCGCCCCGGCGACAACCTGATGATCCATGCCGCGATGGCCATCGCCCAGCCCGGCGACGTGCTGGTCATCGACGGCAAGGGCGACCTGAGCAGCGCCTTGATGGGCGAGATCATGTCGCACCAGTGCATGGCGCTGGGTGTGGTGGCCGTGGTGATGGACGGTGCGGTGCGCGACAGCGAAGCCATCCGCGAGATGGGCTTTCCGTTCTACGCCGCCGGCCTGAACCCCAACGGCCCGACCAAGTTCGTGCCGGGGCGGCTGAACCACCCGATCTCCATCGGCGGGGTCGCCGTGAACCCCGGCGACCTGGTGGTCGGCGACGCCGACGGCGTGACGGTGATCGAACGCGACAAGGCTGCGGCGATGCTGCCGCTGGCCCATGCCAAGGTGGCCGCCGAAACCAAGCGCATCCAGGAGATCAAGAGCCGCCAGGCCTTGTCGCCCAGCTGGCTGAACGCTGCGCTGCGCGCCGCCGGCGTCATCCGCGAAGGCGAGACGCTGTGAGCAGCAAACCCACCCTGCTGGTGACCGCGGCCGACCTGGCGCCACAGGCGCTGGCGCTGCTGACGGACCACGAGATCGTCTACGCCGGCAAGACGCCGACCGAAGACGACATCGTCGCACTGTGCCGGCACCACGACCCGGTGGCCATCATCGTGCGCTACAGCAAGGTGGGGGCGGCGGCGATGGACGCCGCGCCGCGGCTGCAGGTCATCTCCAAACACGGCAGCGGCACCGACACCATCGACAAGGTGGCGGCACAGGCCCGTGGCATCGCCGTGGTGGCCGCCGTCGGCGCGAATGCCGCGGCCGTGGCCGAACAGGCGCTGGCCCTGCTGCTGGCCTGCGCGAAGTCGGTGGTGGCGCTGAACACCCGCATGCATGCCGGCCACTGGGACAAGGCCACGCACAAGAGCATCGAACTCGAAGGCCGCACGGTGGGTGTCGTCGGCCTCGGCGCCATCGGCCTGCGCTTCGCGAAGATGGCCGATGCGATGGGCATGCGTGTGCTGGGCTTCGACCCCTACGCGCAGAACCTGCCGGCCTACGTGCAGACAGCGCCGCTCGAAACGGTCTGGCGCGAAGCCGATGCGATCTCGCTGCACTGCCCGCTGACGGCCGACAACGCCCGGCTGCTGAATGCACAGACGCTGGCGGCCTGCAAACGTGGCGTGATCGTCGTCAACACCGCCCGTGGCGGCCTGATCGACGAAGCCGCGCTGCTGGCAGCCGTGCGCGCCGGCCAGGTGGCCAGCGCCGGGCTGGACAGCTTTGCCGTCGAGCCAATGACGGCACCGCACCCCTTCCACGGCGAACCTGGTTTTGTGCTCAGCCCGCACATCGGCGGCGTCACCGCCGACGCCTACGTGAAGATGGGTGTGGCAGCGGCGCAGAACGCGCTGGCGGTGCTGCGCGGCTGAATGGCGCCGGCACCGGCACCGGCCATGGTCTCCACGCTGCCCGCAGGCGCTTGCGACTGCCACATGCACATCTACGACCGCCGTTTCCCGGCGGTGGCCGGTGCCGCGCTGACACCGCCCGACGCGCTGGTGCCGCAGTACCGCGCCTTGCAGCGGAGGCTGGGGC
>JBASTF010000822.1:0-1696 GCA_049274755.1 Rubrivivax sp.
CAGCGGCACGTGGACCATTCGATCACGACTCTGCGGCACCAGCTCAGCTACACACTGATCGCCCGCCTCGGGCAGTGCCCCTGCTGCGGCAGGGCAAGCGCAAAACTACTCTTGTGACACAGTAAGATTAGGGGCTGTGCCGCGCAGCGGCGCTGCCTACACTGCGCCAGGCACAGGCCACCCGGAGACAGACGATGGGCAACACGGTTTTCGCCAGCGCACCGCAGGCCCTGGAAAGCCTGAAGAAAAACAAGTTCGCCTTCACGAAAGCGCTGAACGACGGCGGCCGGCAGACGGCCGACCACCCGCAGTTCGACGCCTACATCGCCGGTTATGCCGCGGTTGCCGCCCTGCTGTGCGACCAGGGGCGCTTCGACGCCGCGCTGACCGCGGTGTCCGAGCAGCTGTGGGACGCCTACATGCTGTTCACGCCAGACACACGCAACAAGTTCTCGCGTGCGCTGAACAAGGTCGCCAGCAGCTACGGCTTTTCGTACCAGACACGTTTCCAGCAGGACACCAGCCACACGCGGCCCATCGGCATCAAGCTGATCGGCGGTGACCCGCAGCTGGGTTTCATGCTGCGCGGCAAGCTGTTCTGGAAGGACAGCATGGACCTGCGCCATGGCGAACACACCCACAGCCTGCAGTGGCTGGCGGCGGCGCAGGCGCTGCCGAACCTGGTGCCGACGGTGGCCAACCTGTATGCGCAGACCGGCGAGTTCCGCGCTGCCTCGAAAGACGACATGCCCGGTCAGCGCTCGATGCTGATGTGGCAATGGCTGGCCGACTGTTTCCCCACCGACATGAACAACCTGGCCACCGCCCAGTTCCTGAACGGCGAGACGCTGGAGTCGCACAGCGCACGTTCGCCGCAGTTCATCACCGACCTGCTGCTCAAGCGCAATGCCGGCCCGATCCCTGGGCACTTCGTGTCCACCTACCTGTTCCACCGCTACAAGAACCGCAACTGGCTGAAGGCCGAGCAGGTCTGGGACAAGGCCCTGGGCGCCGAACGCACCCAGGTCAGCAAGTTCTACACCGGCGACCCGACCGTGGCGCGCGAAGGCAGCGTCGGCGCCCAGTCCTGGACACCGAGCCAGCGGGTGCCGAACCGGCTGCTGCGCGACACCACGCAGTACGTTGGCAAACACGACGGCGCAGCGACGCAGAGTTACCAGGTGACGCTGCACAACAAGCCCGGCGTGCTGAGCTTCTACCACGCCGACTGAGCCGGGCTGCCGCCGTCAGGAGGCCGGTGCCGAGGCCTTGGGCGCTTCCGGTTTCGGGTGCTGCTGGTAGATGCTTTCGGCCAGCGCCAGCAGCCGCTCCTTGGTCAAGGTGCCGACCAGTGCGTAGCCCAGCCCAGCCTCCACCCAGTAGAACAGCCCCAGGTCGCCCTGGCGCTCGTAGCGGAACGCGGTTTCGGTGCCGTCATCGGGCTTGCGCAGGTAGACGGTGACACGCACACCCTGGTTGTCCTGGTACATCAGCTGCGCGCTTTTGCCCGGGCCGTCGGGCAACAAGCGGCCGCCGACCAGTTCGAAACCCTGGTCGCGCAGATCGAACAGCTTCACCGGCAGCTTGATGCGTGCGGTGAGCCAGCGCGACAGATGTTCTTCCTGGGCCTTCACCTCGACCGCGTGGCGCGGCTCGGTGGTGTAAACGGCATGGGCATAGGCTGCGCGGCCCACCC
>JBASTF010000823.1:0-2202 GCA_049274755.1 Rubrivivax sp.
TCTACGGCCTGGCCGACGCGTTGACGGCCTACAAACGTGTGATCGGCGGCGACGCCCAGCGCCTGGTGCTGCGGCCATGAACGTCACGCACTTCGACGACGCGCCCGACTACCAGGCGCCCAACCACTTCGACATGCGCTGCCAGCGCCTGCAGGGCCGCGAGGCCGGCCCTGCGGTGCAGCTGTGGATGGGCGTGTCGACCATCGCACCCGGCGGCCACACGGGGCTGGACGGCTCGCCGATGGAAAAACACTACGTGGTGCTCGAAGGCGAACTGGTGCTGATCGGCGAACTCGACGGCCAGCGCCAGGAAGCCGTGCTGCGCCGCTTCGATTCCTGCCGCTTTGCACCCGGCGAAAAACGCCAGATCGTCAACCGCAGTGCCGAGCCGGCGCGTGTGCTGCTGGCCATGCCATTCCAACCGCCGCAGGAGACAAACACATGAGATTCGTCGGGATCGCCGCGCTGGCGCTGCTGTGCAGCAGCCTGGTGGTGGCGCAGCCGGTCGAGATGGTGGTGCACAACGCCCGCATCGCGACGCTGGACAGCAAGAGCACGGTGGCCCAGGCCCTGGCCGTGCGCGACGGCAAGCTGGTGGCCGTGGGCAGCAATGCCCAGGTGCTGAAGCTGGCCGGGCCGGGCACCAAGCGCATCGACGCCGGTGGCCGGCTCGTCGTGCCGGGGCTGATCGATTCGCACATGCATGCGATCCGCGCCGCGCTGAGCTATTCCACCGAAGTCAACTGGATCGGCGCCGGCAGCATTCCCGAGGCCATGGCACGCCTGAAGGACAAGGCGGCCAGGGCCGCGCCGGGTGCCTGGCTCATCGTCGCCGGTGGCTGGACCGAGCAGCAGTTCGCCGAGAAGCGCAAGCCGACGCTGGCCGAGGTGCTGGCCGCGGCGCCGGACAACCCGGTCTACATCCAGCTCTTCTACAGCGAGGTGCTGGTGACGCCGAAGGCGCAGGCGGTGCTGAACCTCGACGCCAGCAAGCTGCCGCAAGGCATCACGGCCCAGGCCGACAGCTGGTGGGCCGGCAACATCATCGGCATCTCGGCGCTGTTCGACCGCCTGCCCAAACCCACCTACGACGACAACGTGGCCGGCACACGCCAGTTCATGGCCGAGCTGAACCGCCTGGCCGTCACCGGCGTCGTCGACACCGGCGGTTTCAACATCGCAGCACCGCAGTACGCCGCGCTGTTCCAGCTGTGGCGCGAAAAGGCGATGACGCTGCGTGTGGCCTACCACCTGTTTGCACAGAAGCCCGGTGTGGAACTCGACGAGTTCAAGGCACCGACGCAGATGATGCCGATGGGCTTCGGCGACGAGTTCCTGAAGTTCAACGGCATCGGCGAACGGCTGACACTGGCGCTGTACAACAACAACTTCCCCAACGACGAGGTCAAGGCCAAGGCGCTGGAGGTGTTGCGCTGGGCGGCACAGCAGAAGCTGGCGCTGACGGTGCACTGGAGCGAAGGCAGCTCGGTGGGCCATCTGCTGGGCCTGTTCGAGCAGGTGAACGCCGAGACGCCGATTGCGCCGCTGCGCTGGAGCATCGCCCACCTGGAAAACGCCAGCCCCGAAACGCTGGCGCGCATGGGCAAGCTGGGTGTGGGCTGGGCCATGCAGATCGCGATGTACTACGGCGGCGACAAGCTGCTGGCCAGCAAACCCGACGAAGCGCGGCGCATGCCGCCGGTGGTCACGGCGCTGAAGGCCGGTGTGCATGTCGGCGCCGGCACCGACGCCCACCGTGTCGCCAGCTACAACCCCTTTGTCGTGCTGCAGTGGCTGCTGGACGGCAAAACCGTCTCCGGCCAGCCGCAGCGTGTGGCCGAGGAGATTCCCAGCCGCGAACAGGCGCTGCGCCTGTACACGCAGGGCAGCGCCTGGTTCAGCTTCGACGAACACAAGCGCGGCACGCTGGAGCCCGGCAAGCTGGCCGACTTCGCGCTGCTGGACCAGGACTTCTTCAGCGTGCCGGTGGAACGCATCGCACGCACGCAATCGCTGCTGACGGTGCTGGGCGGCCAGGTCGTGCACGCCGCCGCACCGTTCCAGCGCTGAACCCCGACTTCATTCCCAAGGAGACAAAGCCATGACACTGACCCCCAACCGGCGCCTCGTGCTGGCCACGCTGGCCACCTCGATGTTCGCGGCGGCCCCCGCCTTCGCCCAGGGCGGCGACTGGCCCAAGGC
>JBASTF010000824.1:0-1990 GCA_049274755.1 Rubrivivax sp.
GCGCTGCTGTGCGTGCCCGCGGCCCTCGGCGCACAGCAGCAGGCTGCTGCCGTTGAAGAAGCCGCGTTCGCCGTCGAGGTAGGCGCCGCGCACCGAGTTGTCGAAGGCGTAGACGCGGTAGCTGATGACCAGCGCCGCGCTGCCGCTGCAGTCGGCCACCCAGCTGGTTTTGTCCAGCTGCGTCAACGCCACCGCGCGCCGCCCCTGGCGGGCGCTGAAGTCCGACAGGTGGCGCGCAAACTCGCGCAGCATGTAGCTGCCGGGAATCCACACCGGCAGCGACAGCCGCTGCCGTGCCGCCGGCCGCGGCAGCGTCAGCGTGACGCGGAACTGGTGCGCGTGGGCATCGGCGATCTCGACGCGGTGCTCGACCACGGCCATCAGGTGCCGGCGGCGCCAAGGAAGCAGCTGAAGGCCGCGACGGCGCTGAGGCGGAAACGCAGCGTCAGCCAGGCCGCCAGCCCGTGCCGCGGGTAGACACGGCGGTCGACGAGGTAGCCGGCGACGAGCAGCACACCCAGCACGACGAGGCCGGCGCTGGGCGGCATCATCACCGCCACCCAGGCCAGCAGCGGGAGCAGCACACCCCAGACGAACAGCGAGGCCGGCGGGTCGGCGTCGCGGAAGGCAATGCCCCAGTGCAGGCCGCCGAGGAAGGAAACGATGACGCCGGCATAGGCCGACAGCGCCAGCGTCGCATAGGGATGCGCCTCGGGCCAGACCAGCCACACCAGGGCGGCGCCCAGCACAAAGGGCAGCAGCCCGGCATACACCAGCCGCAACACGATGCGCGACGGCGTGGAAGGAACAGCGGCAGGGGGTGGCGACAACACGGCAGTGACAAGCGGCATCAGGGCCGCCGATTGTCGCCGGCCGGGCTCAGCCCTTCTTGGCCGCCGCCGTCAGCAATTGCTCGACCATGCTGCCGGGAATGGCGCCGGGCTTGCGGGTGCCGTCTTCGAAGAAGACCGCCGGCGTGCCGTTGATGCGGTACTTGCGTGCGAACTCGAGGTTGCGGTCCAGCGCCGCGGTGTCGCACTTGGTGTCCGTCGTCTTCGTCGGCGCGGCGCCTTCCACCATCCACGCGCGCCAGGTCTTGGCGCCGTCCTTGGCGCACCAGATGTCCTTGGCCTTGGCCGTCGAATCCGGGCCCAGGATGGGAATGATGAAGGTGTAGATCGTGACGTCCTTGATCGCCACCAGGTCGCGTTCAAAACGTTTGCAGTAGCCGCAGTTGGGGTCGACGAAGACCGCCATCTTGCGTGCGCCATTGCCCTGCTTGATGACCAGCGAGTCCTTCAGCGGCAGCGCCGCGAAGTCCACCGCCGTCAGCTTGTCGATGCGCGCCTCGGTGAGGTTGCTCATCGTCTTGGTCTCGATCAGCGCACCCTGCAGCAGGTGCTCGCCCTTGGCGTCGGTGTAGATGATCTCGGTGCCGGCGTAACGCACCTCGAAGACGCCGGGAATCGGCGATGGCCGCACCTCGTCGATCTTGGGCATGCTGGGAATGCGCTCGGCCAGCGCCTTGCGGATCTGCGCCTCCTGCGCGGAAGCGGCGCCGGCGGCCAGCAGCAGGGTGGCCAGCGGCAGCAGGCGGAAGGGGGACGGCAGCAGCTTCATCGGTCGGGTTCCAGCGTGAGGGGGTCAGCCGTTCAGGGCACGGGCGGTGAGCAGGCGCTTCAGCGGCGGCAACTGGTTGACCAGAGTCAGACCACGGTTGCGAAGTTCCTTCACCAGCGTGTTGTCGGCGGCAAACAGGTGCAGCAAGGCGTCGGTGACGTGACCCATCGCACGGGTGGGCCACTCGCGTTCGCGGGCATAACGGCGCAGCAGTTTTTCGTCGCCCAGGCCGCGCCAGCCTTCACGTGCCGCCAGCACCGCGGCCAGCGCCGCCACGTCGGCCAGCCCCAGGTTCAGGCCCTGGCCGGCGAGCGGGTGCACCAGGTGGGCAGCGTCGCCGACCAGCACGTAGCCCGGCCCGCAGACGGGT
>JBASTF010000825.1:0-5393 GCA_049274755.1 Rubrivivax sp.
CCTCGGGCTGGAACCGGGCCGCGCCACCGGCGTCGTGCTGTTCGGCGGCCAGGGTTCGAAGCAGATGCTGGGCATCGCGCAGGCGCTGCACGATGTGCCGCTGGTGCTGCTGTGCGGCCACAACGAGCAGCTGCGCCGCCAGCTGCAGGCCTTGCCGGCTGCAGCGCCGCGGCTTGTCGTCGGCCACACCAGCGAGGTGGCGCGTTACCTGCGGCTGGCCGACTTCCTCATCGGCAAGCCCGGCCCCGGCAGCCTCAGCGAAGCGCTGCACTGCGGGCTGCCGGTGATCGTCGCGCGCAACGCCTGGACCATGCCGCAGGAGCGCTACAACACCGACTGGGTGCGGATCAACGGCTTCGGCCTGGTGCTGCCGCACTTCCGCGGCCTGCGGGCTGCGGTGGCCAGCCTGCTGCCGCAGCTGGGCGCCTACCGCTCCCGTGTCGCGGCCCAGCAGAACCGCGCCGTGTTCGAGCTGCCCGATCTGCTGGCCCGGCTGCTGGCGCAGGCGCAGGCATCACGCGGCTGCCGTGACGCTGTCATGGCCGCGTCTTGATCCGTGTTCAGCATCGAAGGCCATGCACCGAGACCTGCAGCCGCCTGGTGATGATCTGCATGACGCGGCGCCGACGCGGCTGCGTGTGCGAACGGTCTGGATCTCCGACCTGCACCTGGGCACGCCGGGCTGCCAGGCCGGGCCGCTGCTGGACTTCCTGCGCACCGTGGAATGCGAGACGCTGTTCCTGGTCGGCGACATCATCGACGGCTGGCAGCTGCGGCGGCAGTGGTACTGGCCGCAGGCCCACAACGACGTGGTGCAGAAGCTGCTGCGCAAGGCGCGCAAGGGCACGCGTGTGATCTTCGTGCCCGGCAACCACGACGAGTTCGCACGCAAATACGTGCAGCACAACTTCGGCGGTGTCGAAGTCGCCGACGAATGGGTGCACGAAACCGCCGACGGCCGCAGGCTCTGGGTGGTGCACGGCGACCTGTTCGACGGCGTGATCCAGTGCGCGAAGTGGCTGGCCTACGTGGGCGACTGGGCCTACGAGTTCACGCTGAAGGTCAACCGCCACCTGAACTCGCTGCGTGCACGGCTGGGCCTGCCGTACTGGAGCCTGTCGCGCTACCTGAAGCTCAAGGTCAAGCGCGCCGTCAGCTACGTCAGCGACTTCGAGGTGGCCGTGGCACGCGAAGCGAAAAAACGCGGCCTGCAAGGTGTGGTCTGCGGCCACATCCACCACGCCGAGATGCGCACGATCGACGGCGTGCTGTATGCCAACGACGGCGACTGGGTGGAAAGCCTGACGGCCCTGGTCGAACACGGCGACGGCGGGCTCGAGATCGTCGACTGGGTGCAGTTCCTGGCCCGGCAGGCGGCCGCGCCGGAACTCGAGCTCAGCGCGGCGGCAGCTCGATGAACTGCGGCTCGTGGCCGCGTGAACGCAGCCAGTCCGCCAGCGCGTAGCCGGTGCCGGCGCGCCAGCAGCGCACATCGGCCGGCGCAAACAGCTTGTACTCGGCGAGTTCCGGCGACAGCCGCACCTCGCCATGCGCCACCGCGTGGTAGGCGACGATGAGCTGGTTCATGCGCTGGAAACCGTAGACGCCGATCAGCTGCAGCGCATCGACCTGCAGCGCCGTCTCTTCGGCGATCTCGCGGGCGATGCCTTCTTCCGGCGTTTCGCCGGCTTCCATGAAGCCGGTGATCAGCGCAAACATGCGGCCCGGCCATGCGGCATTGCGCGCCAGCAGCACCCGGCCGTCGCGGTCGGCACATTCGACGACGGCGGCCAGCACCGGCACCGGGTTGTTCCAGTGTGTCCAGCCGCAGGCCGGGCAGCGCAGCCGCGCCTTCGGGCCGCCGTCTTCTTCCGAACTCAGCAGCTGCAGCGCGGTCGCGCAGTGTGTGCAGAAGCGGACCTCGTGCCTCATGGTTGACTCAGGCCGGAAACACGCCGGTGGACAGGTAGCGGTCGCCGCGGTCGCAGACGACAAACACGATGGTGGCGTTCTCGACCTGCCTGGCGATCTGCAGCGCCACCCAGCAGGCACCGGCCGCCGAGATGCCGGCGAACAGGCCTTCTTCGCGGGCCAGGCGGCGCGCCATGTCCTCGGCGTCGGCCTGGCTCACCAGCACCAGCTCGTCGACACCGGCGGGGTCGTAGATCTTCGGCAGGTAGGCTTCCGGCCACTTGCGGATGCCGGGGATGCGCGAGCCTTCGGCAGGCTGCGCGCCGACGATGCGCACCGCCGCGTTCTGTTCCTTCAGGTAGCGCGAAACCCCGGTGATGGTGCCCGTGGTGCCCATCGCACTGACGAAGTGCGTGATGCGGCCGGCCGTGTCGGCCCAGATCTCGGGGCCGGTGGTCTCGTAGTGCACCCGCGGGTTGTCGCCGTTGGCGAACTGGTCCAGCACGCGGCCCTTGCCGTCCTTCTGCATCTGCTCGGCCAGGTCGCGGGCGTATTCCATGCCGCCGGAACGCGGTGTCAGGATCAGCTCGGCGCCGAAGGCCTTCATCGTCTGCGCACGTTCGATCGACAAGTCCTCGGGCATGATCAGCAGCATGCGGTAGCCGCGGATCGCCGCCGCCATCGCCAGTGCGATGCCGGTGTTGCCACTGGTGGCTTCGATCAGCGTGTCGCCGGGGCGGATCTCGCCGCGTTCTTCGGCGCGGCGGATCATGCTGATGGCCGGCCTGTCCTTCACCGAACCGGCCGGGTTGTTGCCTTCAAGCTTGCCCAGGATGACGTTGCCGCGTGCCGCGGACTCGGCGCCGGGCAGGCGCTGCAAACGCACCAGCGGCGTGCGGCCGATCGCCTCTTCCAGGGTCATGTAGTCGCCAGCTGACATCGTGCCTCCTCTGCGGTCAGCCATTGTCGCAGCGGTGCCAAGCCCTGCCGGCCCAGGGGTGCGTGCGATAATGCGTCGCCTGCCCGCGTGACGAAATCGGTAGACGTAGCGGATTCAAAATCCGCCGCCGCAAGGCGTGCCAGTTCGAGTCTGGCCGCGGGCACCAGTTGGCCCGACCCGGGCTGCAGACCTTCCGCCCATGCCCAGCCTGCCGCCCGTCACCAAGGCCCTGATCCTCGTCTGTGCTGCGATCTTCTGCCTGCAGCAGTTCCTGCCGCTGGAAGCCTGGTTTGCGCTGTGGCCGCTGACGAGCAGCCGTTTCCTGCCCTGGCAGCCGCTGAGCTACGCCTTCCTGCACGGCGACATCTTCCACCTGCTGTTCAACATGCTGGGGCTGTGGATGTTCGGCAGCGAACTCGAACGCCTGTGGGGCAACCGGCGCTACCTGCAGTTCCTGGCCGCCGGCATCCTGGCGGCGGCGCTGACGCAACTGGCCCTGGTGGCACTGCTGGGCACGCGCTCTTACACGGTGGGCATCAGCGGCGGCATCTTCGCGCTGCTGCTGGCCTTCGGCACGCTGTTCCCCAACCGCGTGGTGATGCTGCTGATTCCGCCGATCCCGATGAAGGCCAAGACCTTCGTCTGGGTGTTCGGTGTGCTCCAGTTGCTGCTGGGCCTGGGCCTGCTGAACGTGATTTTCGGCGCCGGCAGCAGCGACGACGTGGCCTACTTCGCCCACCTGGGCGGCATGCTGGGCGGCTGGCTGATCATCCGCTACTGGCGCGGCCAGGCGCCGTTCGGCCGCCGCCGCCGCTGACGGCAACAGCACCCCTGTTGCAATGCCCCCGGCCTTGCCTGGGGCCCTGGCAGCGTTCATGCTTGGTGCCTGCAGTGCGGAGGTGCCCCATGGTCGCTGACATCCGACGTTGCCTGGCCGGCCTGCTGCTGGCGCTGGGCCTGCTGCCTGCGGGCGCACAGACGGCCCTGGAAGTGCAGTCGCGCGCGCTGATGCGGGCCAGCGATGCCGTGCTGGGGCTGCGGGCCCAGGCGGTGGACGGCGCACGCTCGGTGCGCACGCTGGGCGCCGAGCGCCAGGGCTCGGGCGTCGTCATCGCACCCGATGGCCTGGTGCTGACCATCGGTTACCTCATCCTCGAAGCCGAAACCGTCGAACTCGTCACCGACGACGACCGCCGCATCCCGGCGCGGGTGATCGGCTACGACGTGGCCACCGGCTTCGGCCTGGTGCAGGCCTTGTCGCCGCTGCTGCTGGAACCGGTGCCGCTGGGCAACAGCGCGGCACTGAAGGTCGACGATGCGCTGGTGATGGTCAGCGGCGGCGCGGCCGGTGCCGTCGGCCCGGCGCGTCTGGCCTCGCGGCGGGCGTTCTCGGGCTACTGGGAGTACCACGTCGACGGCGCGCTGTTCACGGCACCGGCGCGCGGCGACCACAGCGGCGCCGGCCTGTTCAACCTGCAGGGTGAACTGCTGGGCATCGGCTCGCTGGTCGTGGGCGACGCCTTCGGCCCCGAGGCCGTGCGCCTGCCGGGCAACATGTTCGTGCCGGTGGACCTGCTGAAGCCCATCCTCGCCGAACTGCGCGAACGCGGCAGCAGCCGCGCCAGCCAGCGGCCCTGGATCGGCGTCAACTGCGTCGAAACCGGCGGCGAGATCCGCATCGTGCGTGTCACCGACGACAGCCCTGCCGACGTGGCCGGGCTGCAGCCCGGCGACCGCATCCTGCGCATCGACGGTGTTGCCGTCGACAAGCTGGAAGGGCTGTGGAAACGCCTGTGGTCGGGCAGCCGCGCCGAACGCGCGGTGGACCTCGAGATCGAGCGCGACGGCAAGCGCGAGACCATCACCGTGCAGGCCGTGGACCGCGCCTACACGCTGCAGCGCGCACAAGGCATCTAAAGCCCTTCGCGCACCGTCGGGTAGCGCAGCACGAAGCGCAGCTCGCGCTTCAGCCTGGTGTTGTCCAGCCGGCGCGATTCGCTCATGAAGCTCAGCAGCGTCGGCGGCAGCTGCAGCTGCGCCTGCGCGCGTGTGATGCGCGGCGGCCGCGGCAGGCCGGCAAGGTCGGCCGCAAGGTCGAAGTAGTCGCCCATCTTCAGCTGGCTGTCGTCGCTGGCGTGCAGCACACGCTGCGGCCGTGCGCGCCACAGCGCGGCGACGCAGGCGCGGGCCAGGTCGTCGGCATGGATGTGGTTGGTGTGGACATCGTCGGCCGCTGCCAGCACCGGCGTGCCGCGCGCCAGGCGCTCGCGGGGATGGCCGCCCGGTCTGTCGGCGGCATAGATGCCGGGAATGCGCAGGATGGCCACACGCACGCCGGCACGGCGGCCGAAGGCCCGCAGTTGGGCCTCGGCGTCGACACGCCGCCGCGCGCGGGCGTTGACCGGCGCCACGGCCCGTGTTTCGTCGAAACGTGCACCGCCGGCATCGCCGTAGACACCGGTGGTGCTGGCATAGACCAGGCCCTGCACCCGCCCGCCGCGGGCCAGCGCCGCCAGCAGCGCGCGGGTGCGCGGGTCGGTGT
>JBASTF010000826.1:0-4119 GCA_049274755.1 Rubrivivax sp.
CCGATGCGGACGGCCGCAGCCCCTACCTGCCGCCGCGTCTGCGTGTGCTGCCGGCGGCGCAGATCGAAGACCAGATCCTGCGCAGCGCCGGCGCCCGGCCCTGGGACCGCGACGCCATCGACTTCAAGCTGCTGTCCGACGTCGCCGAAGGCCGCGGCCGCATTCCCGACAGCGAAACCGAGTCCAGCGGCCACCCGCGGCATGCAGCGACGCGGCAGCCTTTCGACGCCGCGGCCTGGCTGCTGCACGACATGAGCCCACGCGCCGGCTGGGGCAGCCTGTTCGCTCCGGCGGCCAGACCCTGAGCGCGGGAATAGAATTTGAAACGTCATACCAAGCCGGCCGAAACGACACACCCCATGGACGACGACAGTCTCGACAGCAAACAGCCCGAATCGGTCGCCGCGGTTCTGAAGGTGTTCGCCATCCTGCAGGCACTGGGCGAGCGCAACGAAACCGGCATCTCCGAGCTGTCGTTGCGCCTGGCCATGCCCAAGGCCACGATCTACCGCTTCCTGCAGACGATGAAGACCCTGGGTTATGTGCGCCAGGAAGCCGACAGCGAACGCTACGGCCTGTCGATGCGCATGTACGAGCTGGGCACGAAGGCGCTGCAGTACCCCGACCTGGTGGAGATCGCCAAGGTGCACATGCAGCGCCTGTCGGACAGCACCGGCGAGACGGTGCACCTGGGCATGCTGATCGACAGCGAGATCATCTACGTGCACAAGGTCGACTCCAAGCACATGCTGGGCATGTACTCGCGTGTCGGCCGGCGCGCGCCGCTGCACTGCACGGCCATCGGCAAGGTGCTGCTGGCCTGGGAACCGACGAAATCGCGCCAGGACCATTTGCTGCAGGGCTGCGACTTCAAGCGTTTCCGCGAAAAGACCATCACCACGCGCCCGGACTTCGACGCCGAACTCGAACGCACCCGCGCCCAGGGCTTCGGCCAGGACCGCGAGGAATTCGACGAGCACATCCGCTGCGTCGCGATTCCGATCTTCGACCGCCTGAACCAGGTGATCGCCGGCCTCAGCGTCTCGTTCCCGACCTTCCGCTTCGACCCCGCGCGTGAACCCGAGCTGGTGGCCATGCTGCGCGACGCCAGCCGCGACATCTCCAGCCAGCTCGGCTGCACCCAGTTTCCGCTGGACCCGCCGGCGCCGGCCCGGCGTTGAACGCCAGCGCCGGGCTTGCACCGCTGGCGCCATCCACCGAGTTGTCGTACAACTGACAACATGACGACGACGTCCGACACCCAGCCCTCACGCTCGCTCGCGCTCAGCCTGTTCGACACGCTGGACCGCCGCATCGCCAGCGGCCAGTGGGCGCCGGGCAGCAAGCTGCCGACCGAAGCCCAGTGCATGGCCGAGTTCGGTGTCAGCCGCACCGTCGTGCGCGAAGCCTTGTCCAAGCTGCAGGCCGCCGGCCGTGTGCAGACGCGCCACGGCATCGGCAGCTTCGTCGTCGGCAGCGGCAGCGCCGAACAGCGCGGCTTCCGCATCGACGCCGCGCAGCTGGCCACGCTGGACGACGTCATCGCGATGCTGGAACTGCGCATCGGCGTCGAAACCGAGGCCGCAGCCCTGGCCGCGCTGCGCCGCAGCCCCGAGCAGCTGACCGAGATGCGGCGCGCACTCGACGAGTTCTCCGCGGCCGTGGCGGTGGGCCGTGACGCAGTGGGCGCCGACTTCCGGCTGCACAACGCCATCGCCCGCGCCACCCACAACCGCCACTTCGGCGACCTGCTGCAGACCCTGGGCCAGCGCATCATCCCGCGCTCGCGGCTGGACACGCCCGACGCCCACGACGCCGCGCGCCAGGCCTATCTGCGGCGCGTCAACGCCGAGCACGAGGCCATCGTCGAGGCCATCGCGCTGCAGGACCCCGAGGGTGCACGCGCTGCGATGCGCACCCACCTGGCCAGCAGCCGCGAACGCCGCCGACGCAGCGCCGCCGCAGGCGGCTGAAGCCCCGCCGCCGTCACACCCCCGGGTCGACCCGGATCCGCAAGGTGCTGCTTCAGTTGTACGATGACTGAGGAGTTATCGGAGACTGCCTGTGAAGTTCCGTCGCCTGTTTCTGCGTTCGCCAGCCCTGCTGCTGGCCCTGGCCGCCGGTTGCGGCAGCGTGTTCGCCCAAACCTTCCCGGCGCGGCCTGTGACCCTGGTCGTGCCCTTTCCGCCCGGCGGCGGCACCGACACCGGCGCCCGCATCGTGGCGCAGAAGCTGGGCGCCAAGTGGGGCCAGCAGGTGGTGGTCGACAACAAGGGTGGCGCGGCCGGCCAGATCGGCGCCGACCTGGTGGCCAAGGCCAGGCCCGACGGCTACACCATCCTGATGGGCAACATCGGCACGCAGGCGATCAACCCCTCGCTGTATCCGAAGCTGCCCTACGACCCCGACAAGGCCTTTGCGCCGATCTCGCTGGTGGCCGAGTTGCCGCTGGCGATGATGGTGAACCCGAACGTCGCGGCCAAGACGCCGGCCGAGTTCATCGCGCTGGCCAAGCGCCAGCCGGGCCGGCTGAGCTACAGCAGTTCCGGCGCCGGCGGCGCGCCGCACCTGGCGGCCGAGATGTTCAAGCAGGCCACCGGCACCTTCATCGTGCATGTGCCCTACCGCGGCGGCGGCCCGGCCGTCGGCGACCTGATCGCCGGCCATGTGGAACTCTCGTTCATGACGGTGCTGGAAGCCAGCGGCCACATCAAGGCCGGCAAGCTGCGTGCGCTGGCCGTCACCAGCGACAAACGTGTCAGCGCCCTGCCCGACGTGCCGGCGCTGGCCGAAGGCACGGTGCCGGGCTTCAACTCGATCAGCTGGATCGGCCTGCTGGCTCCGGCCGGCACGCCCAAGGACATCGTCGACAAGATCGCGGCCGACCTGCGCGAGGTGCTGGCCGCCGACGACGTGAAGAGCCGCATCGTCGAACTTGGCGGCGTGCCGCGCGCCACGACGCCGGCGCAGTTCGCCACGCTGATCGACACCGACCGCAAGCGTTACGCCCAGGTCATCCGCGAACGCAAGATCACCCTGGACTGAAGGAGAACCCCGCATGAAGAGCACCACCCGCCGCAGCGCCCTGCTGGCCACGCTGGCCCTGGCCACCGTGCCGGCGCTGGCCGCCGAAGCCTGGCCGACGAAGCCCATCCGCATCGTCGTGCCCTACCCGCCCGGCGGCTCGTCGGACATCATCGCGCGCGCCATCAGCGGCCCGCTGGGCGAGGCACTGAAGACCAACGTCATCGTCGAGAACCGCGCCGGCGCCAACGGCAACACCGGCACCGACCTGGTGGCCAAGTCCAACGACGGCCACACGCTGCTGCTCTGCGACGTCGGCGCGCTGGCGATCACGGCCTCGGTCTACAAGCAGCTGCCGTTCGAGCCCAGCAAGGACCTGCGCGGCGTCACGATGCTGGCCTATTCGCCGCACCTGCTGGTCGTGCACCCCTCGGTGCCGGCCAACAACCTGAAGGAACTGGTGGCGCTGTCGAAGACGCAGAAGCTGAACTTCGCCGTCACCGCCATCGGCAGCGCGCCGCACCTGGCCGGTGTGGCGGTGGAAAAGGCGACCAAGGCGCAGTGGGAGTACATCCCGTACAAGGGCGGCGCCCAGGCCATCGGCGACACCGTCGCCGGCCAGACCCAGGTGCTGATGAACGGCATGCTGGCCACGCTGCCCCATGTGCAGGCCGGCAAGCTGAAGGTGCTGGGCGTCAGCAAGGCCACGCGTGTGCCGCTGCTGGGCCAGGTGCCGACGCTGGCCGAACAAGGCATTCCGGGCTTCGAGTCCGGCACCTGGCAAGGGCTGCTGGTGCCGGCGGGCACGCCGCCGGCCGTGCTGGCCAAGCTGACGACCGAACTGACGCGCATCATCCGCAGCCCCGAGGTGCGCGAACGCCTGGTGTCGCAGGGCGCCGAGGTCTACACGATGAGCCCGGCCGAGTTCTCGAGCTTCTTCGAGAAAGAGCGCAAGAAGTGGGCGGCCGTGGTGGCCCAGGGCGGGGTGAAGCTGGAATGACGGTCTCGCTGCTGAACGCCGGCCGCCTGCCGCCAGCCCTGCTGGAGGAACTGGGCCGGCAGTACACGCTGGTCACGCTGCCGCCGGCCCCCGAC
>JBASTF010000827.1:0-9414 GCA_049274755.1 Rubrivivax sp.
CAGCGGCACGTGGACCATTCGATCACGACTCTGCGGCACCAGCTCAGCTACACACTGATCGCCCGCCTCGGGCAGTGCCCCTGCTGCGGCAGGGCAAGCGCAAAACTACTCTTGTGACACAGTAAGACTAACGCAACCCCTGCCACCAGCGCTTGTTGCTGCGCGGCTGGCCCACCGTCAACACCTCGCCGATCTCCACCGTCAACACCTCGCCGATCTCCGGCGTCGCCAGTTCGATGCCCTTGGCTGCTGCCAGGTTGGCCAGCCGTTCCAGCGGGTCCTGCCAGGTGTGGAAAGCGAGGTCGAAGGTGCTGTTGTGCACCGAGAACAGCACCTTGGCGCGCAGGTCCTGGAAGGCCTGCACACTCTCTTCGGGTGTCATGTGCACGGCGGGCCAGTAGGCGTCGTAGGCGCCGTTTTCCATCAGCGCCAGATCGAAACCGCCAAAACGTTCGCCGATCTGCCTGAAGCCGCCGAAGTAGCCCGAGTCGCCGCTGTAGTAGAGGCGTTGCCCGCCGCTCTGGAGGACCCACGAGGCCCACAACGTGCGGTTGCGGTCCGTCAGGCTGCGGCCTGAGAAATGCTGCGCCGGCGTGGCGGTGAGTTGCACGCCGGCATGGGTGCCGGCCTGCCACCAGTCGAACTCCTGCACACGTTCGGCCGGCACGCCCATGTCCACCAGCCTGGCCTTCACGCCCAGCGGCACGAAGTAGCGTTGCACACGCGATGCCAGGTATTCGATGGTGGGCACGTCGAGATGGTCGTAGTGGTCGTGCGACAGGACCAGGCCCTCGATCGGCGGCAACTGCTGCAGCGTCAGCGGCGGCGCATGGAAGCGCTTGGGGCCGGCAAAGCTGAACGGCGACACACGTTCGCCGAACACCGGGTCGATCAGCCAGAACTTGCCTTGCAGCTTCAGCAGGTGCGACGAATGGCCCAGCCGCACCACGTGGTTGGCCTGCATGTCCAGCGCCTCGAGCTGGGCCGTCGTCAACGGCCTCACGGGAATGGCGTCGACCGGCACGGTGCCGACCTTGCTGCTGAAGAAGAAGCGCGACCAGATGGCCCAGGTGCTGGCGCCCGGCGGTGTCTGCGGATTGGGTGGATTCGCGAACAGGCAGTCCTTGACCTGCGGCGAACTGGCATAGGGGGTGCTGCAATCGCCACTGACTGCGCAGCCGGCAACAAGCAGACAGCAGACGACAACACCCAGGCGCAGCGACAGTCTCATGCACCGAGTGTGCCCGAGGATGGCATCGCAGGAACAGGCCACAAGCCCTCGGGTCGCGGCAGACCGGCGTTCGTATCATCGACGGCACCGCGTGGCAACGGTCTTGAGCGCCCCGCCCCTCCACCACCACCCCATTCGTCGCATGCCCAACACCCTCTGGAAGCAGCCCCTCCCGGTGCAGACCATGCGGCGCCGCCCGGGCACCGCGCCGTGGGCCTGGGCATCAACGCCAACCACTTGCGCAGCGTCGACACGGGCTGGGTCACCGGCACCGCACACGCCGTGCACATCGGGCGCAGCACCCAGGTCTGGCAGATCGAACTCAGCGACGACGCCGGCCGCCCGACCTGCGTGTCGCGCCTGACGATGGCCATCCTCGGGCCACGCACCCAGGCTGCACGACGACCATGCTCCAGGGCTCCTGTCAATGCGGCAGCGTGCGCTTCACGCTCGGGGAAACGCCCAGTTCGCCGACGGCCTGCCGCAGAACGAACACCGGCGTCGGGCGCCGCTGCACCTGCACCGACATCGAACACGATCGAGGCACACGGCGCAGAGCAACGACACTGGCGCACCCATCGATCCGACGACCAGCTGGTTCTTTGGCAGCATCCAGCCGCAGGCCGCGTCACCCGCGCCACCCATCACCCGGAGGCACCCATGACCATCGAACTCTCCAAGGAAGACAGGCAACGGGCCGTTGCCTCCATCGAGCGCTACTTCCGCGAACACATGGACGAGAAGATCGGCAACGTCGCCGCCGGCGGCCTGCTGGGCTTCTTCCTGGAAGAGATCGGGCCCAGCATCTACAACAAGGCCGTGGCCGATGCCCAGGAACGGCTGCAGGCCCGGGTGTCTGAGCTCGACTTCGAGGTGCACGAAGACGCGTTCACCTTCTGGCGCAAGTACGACAAGCAGCGCAAGCCGGCCAAGCCCTGAGGCAAGGCCTCTATCATGCCGGCGCGGGCCCGGCATCGCGGGCGAAGGGAGACTGAACGATGGCAACCGTGCGTGAAGGCCACAAGCTGGCCCTGATCGTCGTCGACACCCAGGTCGGCGTGCTGAACCGCGCCTGGGACACGGCCCGCATCGTCGCCAACGTCGCCCGTGCCGTGCAACGTGCACGCGCCCACGCGGTGCCGGTGCTGTGGGTGCAGCATGCCGACAGCGAGATGGCTGCCGGCAGCCCGCAATGGCAGCTGGTGCCCGAACTGGTGCCGCAGGAAGGCGAGCCCATCGTGCACAAGCAGTACGAGTCGTCGTTCGAGAACACCACGCTGGAAGCCGAGCTGGCCCGCCTGGGCGTGAGCCACGTGGTGCTGGCCGGCGCGATGACCAACTGGTGCATCCGCGCCACCGCCTACGGCGCGCTCGACCGCGGCTACGACATGACGCTGGTGAAAGACGCACACACCACCGGCACCGTGGAGCTCGACGACGGTTTCAAGATCGAGGCCGAGAAGATCGTCCAGGACCTGAACCTGGTGATGCGCTGGCTGAGCTACCCCGGCCGCAAGGCCGGCACGGCCACCGCCGAAGCGCTGGACTTCGGCGCTGCCGCCTAGCGCCGGCCGCAAACGCCCGGGCGCAGAAGTTGCGCCTGGTTGCTGCGGGCGGAAGCGCGGCGTTTCTCCCGGCTTCACGGGCGGCATGGCTTCCTAGACTTCGTCGCGTCCATGCCCAACAGGGAGAGGTCGATGATCCTCACGGTTTTTCGCTCGCGCCTGAACGATGGTGTGCATGCCGAGTACGACGCGCATGTGAACCGCACGACAGCGCTGGCCGAACAAGCCTCGGGTTTCCTGGGCCACAAGATGTTCGTGGCCGACGACGGCGAACGTGTGACGCTGGTGGCCTTCGACACGATGGAGCACCAGCGTGCCTGGTCGCTGTGCGACGAACACAAAGAGGCCGCCAAGGCAGGCCGGCGTGCGTTCTACGCCAGCTACAGCATCCAGGTCTGCGAGGTGCTGCGCGAGTCGGCGTTTCCGCGCCCGGCCCACTGAGCACCAAACGCCGGCTCTCGCTCTAGACTCGGGACTTGTCCGTCCTGGGTGGGGTTGCCGATGCGGCCACGAAGCTCTTTTTCCATTGCCGCATCGGCGCGGCTGGCCTGGCTGTCGCTGGCCCTGTGTGCTGCCCTGCCGGCTTCGGCGCAACGCATCACCGGCAGCATCCTGCTGGAACATTGTCAGAGCCGGCTGGCCGGGCGCTCGGGCTTCGAAAGCGGCCTGTGCATCGGCACGATGGCCGGCGCGCTGGAAGCGCACGACACGCTCTCGGAGCGCGACGAACGCCTGTACTGCATGAACGGCAAGTCGATCAGCAACGACCACGCCGTGCGCATCGTCGTGCGTTATCTGCGTGAACACCCGGAACAACTGGAACGCAGTGCCGCCACCGCGGTGATCTTTGCGATGCGCGATGCCTATCCCTGCGCGGCCGATGCGGCCACCTCGGCGGCCAAGCCGGGCTGACGCAAGCGTTTCATCGCCCGCGTCGAGGCCAACGCGCACGCCAAGGCCATCGAAGAGTTTTACACCGAGAACGGCTCGATGCGCGAGAACATGGCCGGGCCGCGTGTCGGCCGTGCGCTGCCGATGGCCGCCAACGAACCCGTGTGCCGGCACGCGCCGCCCACGTGCAGTCGCGCTGCGCGCACCCGGTCTTCGTCGCCGGCGACAAGGTCGTCGTGCGCTGGATCTTCCGCTTCGACTGGCGGGACGGCAGCGTCACCGAGATGGAGGAACTGGCCTGCCAGCGCCGGGGCGGCGAACGCATCGCCGAGGCGCAGTTTTTCTACGACCCGGCGCAGGCCCGGGCCAAGCCGGCACACGGGCCCGAGCCCGTGCAACCCCGGCAGATGGCATCGACCCGCGCCACGAAGCCGTCGAGCGAGGGCCGCACGATCTCCATGCTCGCCGGCCCGACCGGCGAGTTCCGCATCGAGTGTTCGCTGGATGCGCCGTTCCCGCCCGAACAGACGCTCAGCGCCGTGCTGCGTGAGCCGGGCGATGACATGCTCTGCGGCGCCGGCATCCACCACTGCGCCTTCGGCCTGCAGCGCAGCACGATCCTGACGATCCGCTGGACACCGAGCACCTGAGGCTGACGGCCCCACAGCCTGCGTCAGAAGCGCTTCTTCGCCACTTTGTCGTGTGCGTCGCGCACCAGCATCAGCGCGGCCGAACCGTAGTACTTGTGGTACTCGGCCACCATCTCGCCCTTGATGATCACGGGGTCGGTGGCGGTGATCTGCCGCGCTTCCTCGATGTCGGCCACCGCCAGGATGAACAGCCCACGCCAGCCATCGACACCATCGAAAGGCCCGGCCAGCGCCAGCTTGCCTTCGGCCGACAGGCGTTGCATGTTCGCGAAGTGGCCGCGGAACATCTCGTCGCGTTCGGGCCCGGCCGGCATCTTGTTCGGCCCGGTCTTCAGCACGACCAGCACGTACTTCTTCATGCCGTAGTCATCAGCACCCAGCGAGCGTGCCAACGCCTCGTCGTAACCCGCTGCAGCAGCAGCGCCTTGTGCACGGCCCGCCAGCGGCAGCACGGACAACGCCATCAGCAACAGCCCCCAAGCCAGCTTGCCCATCGCCACCTCCTGCATGTGCTGGGCCCACTGTAGCGCGTGGTGTCGCCGCCCCATGCCCGGGGCAACCGCCTTGCCACGATCGAGCCCCGCCTCTAAGCTCGCGCGTCGATGCCGACACCCCCCGCTCCCGTCGTCTCGCTGCGCGAGATCACTGCCGACACGGTGCGCGCCGTCACACGCCTGGCGGTGCGCAGCGACCAGCAGCACTTCGTCGCCAGCAATGCCGTGTCGCTGGCGCAGGCGCTGTTTGCGCCCGAGGCCTGGTACCGCGCGGTGTACTGCGGCGACGAGCTCGCCGGCTTCGTGATGCTGCACGACAGCTCGCTGCAGTCACCGCCGCCGGCCACGCCCGAGGTCGCCGTCTGGCGCTTCATGGTCGATGCCGGGTTCCAGGGCCGCGGCATCGGCAGGGCCGCCTTGCGGGCCGTCATCGCACATGTGCGCGCCAAGGGCTTGTTCAGCACGCTCGAACTGTCCTACGTGCCCGGCCCCGGCTGCCCCGAACCCTTCTACCGCAGCCTGGGCTTCGTGCCGACCGGGCGTGTCGACGAGGGTGAGATCGTCATGGCGCTGCCGCTCCAAGGCGCGGCCGCTTGAGCACCATGCCCGAGCCGCTGTTCTTCGACAGCGCCCAGGCCTTCCGCGCCTGGCTGCAGGCCCATGCGGCAACGGCCAGCGAACTGGTGGTCGGCTTCCACAAGGTGGCGACCAACCGGCCGCGCATGCGCTGGCCGGAGTCGGTCGACGAGGCCCTGTGTTTCGGATGGATCGATGGTGTGCGCAAACGCATCGACGACACGGCCTACCAGATCCGCTTCACGCCGCGCAAGCCAGGCTCGATCTGGAGCGCGATCAACATCGCCAAGTTCGAGCAGTTGCAGGCCCAGGGCCGCATGACGGCCGCCGGTGTGCAGGCCTTCAGCCACCGCAAGGCCGAAAGATCCGTGGTCTACGCCTACGAACAAGCCGCCACGGCCGAACTGTCGGCGCAGGAACTGCGGGCCTTCCAGCGCCGGAAAACGGCCTGGCAGTTCTTCGACAGCACACCGCCGGGTTACAAGAAGCTGATGCTGCACTGGGTGACGACGGCCAAACGTGCCGAAACCCGTGCCAGCCGGCTGGCCACCCTGGTGCAGGCCTGCGCCGACGGCGAGCGGCTGCGCTGAACCGCGAAACCGCAGGACAGCGCCATGCCCTTCCGTCGCCCCGCCGTGTTCGCCGCCAACGTCAGCGAAGCCGCCGCGACCTTCGACAATGCACAACACGACTTCCCGCAGCGCATCGGCTCCCCGATGCGGCGTGTGGCCTGCGACAGCCGGCCGCGCTGAACACCCGGCCCTGGAGACACACCGATGAAGCAACAAACACAACACCGATGGGCCAGCGCCCTGCTGCTGGCACTGGCCGGCGCGGCACAGGCCCAGACCACCCCGCAAACGGCCCCCGGCAGCGTGCAGGAAAGCACCGACCCGGCCAGGGCCGCCGCCATCGAAAAAGCCGCGGCCGAACTGAAGCAGCGGCCGCCGCAGCCTGCCGTCGGCATCGTGCGTGCGAAAACGCCCGACGGCTTCGATCTGCTGTCCGGCGGCATCACCGCCGGCGACCGCGTCAGCATGCATGGCGAACGGGCGGCTTACAGCCTGTGGATTGCCACCGTCGCCAAACCCTCGGGCGCCTACCTCGCCGACGTCGACGTGCGTGTGCTGCAGTCCAAGACGAGGACGCTGGTGCTGGAACGGAAGATGGAAGGGCCCTGGCTGCTGCTGGCCCTGCCCGAAGGGCCATACGAGGTGAGCGGCAGCTTCCGCGAGGCCGGCAGCGACAAGCCGCAGACGCTGACGATGCGGGTCAGTGTCTTGAAGAAGGGCCAGCGCCAGGCCGTGCTGCGCTTCGATTCCAAGGCCACGGTCGACCCCGAGCTGCAAGGCCCCTTCCAGGGCAACCCCTTCGGCGCGCCGCCGGCAGCGAAGCAGAAGTAGCGGCGGCTGCAACACCCCCAGCCCGCTCAAATGCGGGGCCCGCACAAAGACCTGTCATTTGCGCGAGGCCCTGCCGCTCTTATGATGGGCCGCTTCATCCGCAAACCCTTTGGCGGCCTCATTGAAGCCCTTCCTCGTCGTCACATCCCTTCTCTCCACCGTTCTCGCCGGCTGCGCTGCGCCGCCAAGTCAGAACTCCTCCGTGCAGACGGAGATCTGCGACGTCATCGAACCGCCCACCGGCAGCCGCGTCGTGCAAAAGGTGCGTTGCGAACCGAAGAAGAACACGCCGCAGCCGACGAGCTGACGGCAGCGCCGGGCGCGCATGCGCCCCGTCGTCGCGGCTGCAGGACCGTCGCAGCACCCTGCGACAATCGGGCCGCGATGCACGACCTGCTCGACTACATCGTGTGGACCACGCTGGCCGGGTTCCACAAGCCTCTGTCCGCCGGCACGGCAGCCGCACGGCGGCATGCCCGCGGCCTTTCGCCGATCATCGGCTTTCCTGACCCGCAGCAGCCCGACTTCAAGACCTTGCTGCCGTTCTGCGCGCCAGGCGCGCACTTTTCGCTGGACGGCAGCCGGCTGGGCGCTGACCAAATCCGGACCCGTCGGGCCGCGCACGCTGGAACTGTGCGACTACCGTGGCTGTTTCGCAGACGGCCGGCGCATCGCGATGGCCGGCGGACGCATGTTTGCCGGCACGCTCTGCATGTGATGCGCGACAACCAGGGCGCCCACACGCTGTACGAGCGCATGGGCTTTGTTGCCCGTGCCGAGGTCGTGGGGCGGGTGGTGTCGCCGCTGCCGCACTGAAGCTGAAGTGCAAGACCAAGGGGCCACGCCATGTGCCGCAACATCAAGACGCTGTTCAACTTCGCGCCACCGGCCACCGAACTCGAGATCCGCGATGCGGCACTGCAGTTCGTGCGCAAGCTCAGTGGCTTCAACCTGCCGTCGGCGCGCAATGCCGAGGCTTTCGATCGCGCGGTGCAGCAGGTGGCGGCCACGGCCCGACAACTGATCGACGAGCTCGTCGCCACGGCCGAGCCGCGGCTGCGTGAGGTCGAAGCGGCCAAGGCCAGGGCCCGTTCACTGGCCCGCTTCGGGGAGCGTTCCTGATGCAGATGCAACGTCGCCAAGCCCTGCTGGCCTGCGCTGCGACGGCCCTGGCCGGCTGCGCCGCCACGTCGCCGCAGACGGCAGCCACAGCGCAGCCGGACTCCGATGCGCCGGAGACACCGGCCACGCCGGCCACCGGCTTCGAGGCGCCGCCGTCATACGCCGAGGCGCTGCAGCGCTGGCGCAGCGTCGACGAGGTCAATGCCTGGATCGGTGCCCGCTTCGAATACGACATGGCACGTGCGCTGCGTCTGTCGGAAACCCAGCGCCAGCAGAACGGCCGCCTGCCCATCATCGCGCCGGCCGCGTTTTTCGAGACGCCGCGTGGTGTCTGTGTGGACCTGGCACGCTTCGGCGTCGAGACGCTGCGCAGCATCGATCCTGCGGCGAAACCGCTGTATCTGATGATCGAGTTCGACCCGCTGCAGATCAACGGCAACACGCTGCGCCGGCACTGGGTGGTGGCCTTCCAGCGCGAGGGCCGCACCTGGGTGTTCGGCGATTCGAAACGGCCTGGCCACATCGCTGGCCCCTACAACGACCTGCAGACCTACATCGCCGACTACGCGCGTTACCGCGGCCGCAGCATCGCTGCGCACCGCGAACTGCCGAGCTACGAGCGCCAGATGCGCCGGCAGGCGGTGAAGGAAACCCGCCAGCAGGCGGATTCCTGATGGCCAGCGCCGGCTACTCGGGCACGCCGCTGGCGCGCAAGCTCGGCATCAAGGACAACACACGCCTGGTGGTGCTGCAGCCGCCGGCCGGCTACGACATGCTGCTGGCGCCGCTGCCGTCCGGCATGGTCTTCGAAAAGCGCGTGGCGGCCAGCACCGACATCGTGCATCTGTTTGTCGACCGCCAGGCCGAACTGGCGCGGCAGCTGGCCACGCTGCGCCAGCAACTGCGCCCCGACGCCGCGCTGTGGATCTCGTGGCCGAAAAAGGCCTCGAAAGTGCCCACCGACATCGGCGAAGACGACATCCGCACGCTGGCCCTGCCGCTGGGTTTCGTCGACATCAAGGTCTGCGCCGTCGACGCCGTGTGGTCGGGGTTGAAGCTGGTGCTGCGCAAGGAACTGCGCGGCGTTGAACATTCCCTGCCCGCAGCCTGCCCACGCCCATGACCACTCTCGTCCCCCTGCGTCCGGAGACGTTTCCGGCCTTTGCCGAGCAAGCCATTGCCACCGATGCCGAGGACAGCCACAAGGACGAGATCCTGGACAGCGCCGGCGGCCCCAGCGTCGGCACGGTCTGGTTCGCCACGCCGGACAACGGCAGCGACGCGACGGGTTGTCTGTTCAACATCCGCATCCAGCCGCAGTTCCGCGGCCGCGGCCATGCCAAGGCGGCGCTGGACCTGCTGGACACGGTGGCCCGCGACAGGATCGAGCCGCTGCGGCGCGACGACGATGCAACCTGAACGCCGGCTCGCCACCTTGCTGGCACCACTGCTGCTGGCCGGCTGCGCGGCGCTCGGCAACGA
>JBASTF010000828.1:0-2454 GCA_049274755.1 Rubrivivax sp.
GTACGGATTTGCGCCGGCGTCAGCGCCCGGCGTTCGGCCAGCTTGGCGGCAAACCCTTCGCTCACCGGCGCACCGGCCAGCGCACGCCGCACCAGGCCTTCGCGGGCGCCCGGCGGTGGGCTCAGCAGCTGCAGGTGGTACTGGAACCGGCGGCGGAACGCCGGGTCGATCTGCTCGATGCGGTTGGTGACCCAGAGCACAGGCACCGGATTGGTCTCGAGGATCTGGTTGACCCAGGCCTTGCCGCTGACGCTGCTGTTCATGCCGCCGCTGCCGACGTCGCCGTTGTCCAGGCGCGCGATCAGCTGCGCCGCTTCGCTGCTGATCGGCGGGAACACGTCTTCCACCTCGTCGAACAACAGGGCGACACCAGGGCTGCCCTTCAGGAACACCTGGCTGATCTGCAGGCTGCGGTAGCGGTCGCGGCCGCTCAGCGAGTTGCCGTCGCGGTCGGCATATTCCACCTCGTACAACTCCAGGCCGGCAGCCGCCGCACAGACCTTGGCCAGCTCGGTCTTGCCGGTGCCGGGTGGGCCGTAGAGCAGCACGTTGACGCCGGGCTCCTTGCGCTCGGCGGCGTTTTTCAGCAATGCCGTCAGCACCTGGGCGTCGTCGGCGACGAAGCCGAAGTCGCCGACGGCGAGTTCGCTCTTGCTCGCCGGCCGCGTGAACACGGCCATCAAGTCGTTGGGGCCGCGGTACTCGCGCATCAGCACCGGCGGCAACTGCTCGCTGACCTTCATCAGGTCCGCCAGATCGGTGATGTTCTGTTCCGAGATCAGGTTCTCGACCATGCCGATGCGTTCCAGCCGCGAGCCGGCACGCAGTGCATCGGCCACCTCGCCGGCTTCGACACCGGCCACCGCGGCAATGGCGGCATAGGCCTCCTGCGCATTGCTGACCTTGAACTCGACCAGCAGGCCGCGCAGATCGCGTTGATACCGCGCGAGGGTGCCGTAGAGCAGCAGCGCGCGCTCGGCCGGGTTCAGCTGCAGCAGGCCGGCCAGTGCCTCGATGTTCTTCTGCACCAGCGTGCTCTGCTTCTTCAGCCGCCGCTCCAGCCAGTCGCAGGTGGCGCCCAGCACGGCCAGCAGGTCCTTCGGTGCGTCCTTGATGTATTCGTCGATGTAGAAGAACAGCGTGCCTTCTTCATAGGGCCCGCGCCAGGGACCATGGCGTTCGATGAAGGCGTCGTCGGACAGCGCCTCGTGGCCCTTCCACTGCGTGTTGCCGCGGCAGCGCTGGTGCAGGAAGGCACGCACACGGCCCAGCACCTGCACCGGCCAGACCAGATGCCGGCCCGTCAGCGACAGCAGGCTGTTCCAGTCGCGGCGCAGGTTGAAGCGGCCTGCCTGGCGCAACGTCAGCGTCAGCACGAAGTGCGAACACAGGGTGTCGAGCACCGGCGCCTCGGCCAAACCTGGCGACAGCACCCAGCGCGCTTCCACGGAGCCCTTGGACATCATGCGCCCTCCGTTGGCGGATGCGCACGATCTTGGCGCGGGCTCAGTGCAGGGTCAAGGGCTGACGCGCCAGTTCGGTGTACGCTTCGATGAAGCTGTCGTAGTCGTCGGCCGTTGCATTGCCGGCGGCCAGTTCCTGCACGCCCTTCTCGAAGCGTTCGGCCAGCAGGCCTTCGATGAAGATCTCCTTGCGCGCGAACTTGTCGACGATCTCGTAGCCGCCGCGGGTCAGGCTGCCCTGGTCCGTGGGCACCTCGAACTGGACCACCACGAAGTTGTCGGAGTCGTAGAGCATCTGCATCGCATCACCTCGATGCAAAGATCGGGCCGAGCCCCTGGATTTCAAGGCTGCTGCTCGCGCAGCAGGAACTCGGTGCTGTCGTCGGCCTGCGGCACCGACAAACGCACACGCACCGGCAGGTGCGCGCGCGCCGGATCCAGCCAGACCTCGCCCAGCGTGTCATAGGGTTTGCGTGGCTCGCGCCTGAGCCGCAGCGCCTGGGCCACAGGCCCGACCGGCAGGTCCAGCGGCTCCACGGCCTCGACGCTGAAGGTCCAGGTGTCGGCGTCACCACGGGCACCGACGACAAACAACGACACCTGCGCGCCGGGCACGAACCTCGCCGGCTCGGCTTCGACGATGGCGGCCAGCTGCAGCATCCAGCTCAGCCTGTCCTGCGCCCCCGGCGGCAAGGGGAATTCAACCTGGGGGCCGGAGAAGGTGATGCGGCCCTTGTCGCGCTGGAAGTTGGCGGCACGCACGTCGCGGCCGCGGCGGCGGTCGACAAAACGTTCGGGCGCGATGCCGGCGGCGTCGAGCAGGCCTTCGCTGCGCCAGTGCAGCACGTTGATCGAAAAGGCCGCCCCCTCCATCACCGCGGTGTAGCGGCCCTCGGCCGGGCGCCAGACCAGTTCGCCCGAGCCCGACAAGGCGCCCCGTTTCAGTTCGTAGCGCAAGGTCACCGGCGGTGGCAGCCGTGTGGCGTAGACC
>JBASTF010000829.1:0-3020 GCA_049274755.1 Rubrivivax sp.
GGTGCCGCCAGCGGCAGTGTCTCGGCGCTGGCCGCCGGCGACCTGAGCCAGCGTGTGCATGCCGACGGCCGCGACGAGATCGGCCGCCTGGCCCAGGACATCGAAACCGTGCGCGAACGGCTGCAGGACTCGATCAGCGCCGTGCGCCAGGCCTCGGAGTCGGTGCGTGTGGCGGCTGGCGAGATCGCCGCCGGCAATGCCGATTTGTCGCAGCGCACCGAAGAACAGGCCAGCAGCCTGCAGCAGACGGCGGCGTCGATGGACCAGATCAATGGCACCGTGCGCCACAACGCCGACACCGCGCGCCAGGCCAACCAGCTGGCGCACTCGGCCAGCGCCGTGGCGGCGCAGGGCGG
Organism: Rubrivivax sp.; assembly: GCA_049274755.1. Lineage (GTDB taxonomy): Bacteria > Pseudomonadota > Gammaproteobacteria > Burkholderiales > Burkholderiaceae_C > Rubrivivax. The sequence goes on from JBASTF010000829.1 coordinate 357, forward strand.
CGAGGTCGTCGGCCGTGTGGTGCAGACCATGGACGAGATCACGCACAGCAGCCGCAAGATCGCCGACATCATCGGCACCATCGACGGCATTGCGTTCCAGACCAACATCCTGGCGCTGAACGCCGCGGTGGAAGCCGCACGGGCCGGCGAACAGGGCCGCGGCTTTGCGGTTGTTGCCAGCGAGGTGCGCAACCTGGCCCAGCGTTCGTCGGAAGCGGCACGCGAGATCAAGACGCTGATTGGCAGTTCGGTGGAAACCGTCGAAGCCGGCGCGGCGCTGGCCGCACAAAGCGGCGCCGTGATGAACGAGATCGTCGGCAGCGTGCGCCGCGTCACCGACTTGATCGGCGAGATCGCCGCGGCCAGCAGCGAGCAGCGCGACGGCATCGGCCAGGTCAACGTCGCCGTCACCCAGTTGGACCAGATGACGCAGCAGAACGCCGCCCTGGTGGAGGAGTCGGCCGCTGCGGCGCAGGCGCTGCGCGACCAGGCCCAGCGCCTGCAGCAGGTGGTGGCGGTGTTCAAGGTCGGGCACGAGGCAATGAGCCCGGCTACAGTCGCTGCATGAGCAGCCGTGATGCAACACCCCCTGCGCCCAGCAGCGCCGGCCTGGAATGGGCCCGGCGCCTGGTGCGCTTCAACACCGTCAGCCACGCATCCAACCTGCCGCTGATCGAGTGCATCGCCGACGCGCTGCGCGCGCTCGGTGTGCCGATCCGCCTGACGCGCGACGAAACGGGCCAGAAAGCCAACCTCTTCGCCACGCTGGGCGCCGGCAAGCCCGGCGGCATCATCCTCTCGGGCCACACCGACACCGTGCCCTGGGACGGCCAGGACTGGCGCACCGACCCGCTCGGCGCAGAAGTCAAGGACGGGCGGCTTTATGCCCGCGGCAGCGCCGACATGAAGGGCTTCATCGGCCTGGTCGTGGCGCGCACCCAGGCCTTTCTGCAAGCCGACCTGCCGTTTGCGCTGCACTACGCCTTCAGCCACGACGAGGAAGTGGGCTGCTTCGGCGTGCGCCACCTGATCGCCGACCTGAAGGAAGCCGGCCTGGCGCCGCGCATCTGCATCGTCGGTGAACCCACCGACATGGTGCCGGCCGTCGCGCACAAGGGTGTGTACCGCTGGCGCTGCTGCATCAAGGGCCGCGCCGCGCATTCGTCGCTGACGCCCAAGGCCGTCAACGCCATCGAAGCCGGCGCCCGTGTCGTCAGCCACATCGCCGGCATGGCCGACGGCTGGCGCGACAACGAAGCACGCTACGCCGGCTTCGACGTGCCCTATTCCACCGCCGCCGTCGGTGTGATGCAGGGTGGCATCGCCGACAACGTGGTGCCCGAGGACTGCCGCTTCCACTACGAGATCCGCAACCTGCCCGGCACCGATGCCGTGACCCTGCACCGTGGTGTCGAGGCCTATGCACGCACGCTGGAACCGGCGATGCAGGCCGTGGACCCGGCCACCGGCTTTCGCTGGGAGGACATCTGCGCCATCCCGGCCTTCCTGGCACCACCCGGCGACCCCGCGGTGGCGCTGGCGCAGAAGCTGGCCGGCACCACGGACACCACACTGGTGGCCTTCGGCACCGAGGCCGGGCTGTTCCAGCAGGCCGGCATCGCCACCGTGGTCTGCGGCCCCGGCTCCATCACGCAGGCGCACCAGGCCGACGAGTACGTCAGCCTCGAACAGCTGGCACGCTGCGAGGCCTTCCTGGACCGGTTGACCCAGGCATGAACACGCCGGCCAGCGCGCCGACGCCCTTGTCGGACAAACCCGGGCTGGCACAGCGCGCCGCCGAGATGCTGTGCACGGCGCACACGATGCTGCCGCTGGACGCCTGGGAGGCGGCCTGCGTCGTCGAGCAGATGCTGCTGGTGCACTACCCGCCGCGGGCCACGGTGCTGCGCGAAGGCGACGGCCAGCGCTCGAACTTCCTGCTGCTGATCCTGGACGGCGACGTCAGCGTCGACACGCTGGGCGAACCGAACGCCCAGGTGCCGATCGCCGTGCTCGGTGCCGGCAGCATCATCGGCGAGATGGCGCTGCTGGACGGTGCGCCGCGTTCGGCCACCTGCGTGGCGGTGTCGCCGGTGCAGGCCGCCGGGCTGTCGCGGCAGGGGCTGCAGCGCCTGATCGACGAGCAGCCGCAGGTGGCGGTGAAGCTGCTGATCGGCCTGGCCGCCCGCATTGCCGAGCGGCTGCGGGCGATGGCCGACCACCTGCGCCTGTACGGTCGTTTGACCAGCGAGCAGCAGGCCGAGATCAAGCGGCTGCGCGAGGCCGCAGCGCGCTGAAACACCAAAGCCCATGCAGACGCAGATCATCACGCTGCTGCCGGCCGCCCCCGGCATCGAACACCGGCTGACGGTGCTGCGTTTCGGCACCCCCGGCAGCGGGCCCAAGGCGCTGATCCAGGCCGCCCTGCATGCCGACGAGATTCCGGCCCTGCTGGTGGCACAGCAGCTGCGCCAGAAGCTGACGCAGCTGGAAGCCGCAGGCGGCCTGCGCGGCCAGGTGCTGCTGGTGCCCTATGCCAACCCGGTGGGCCTGGCGCAGCAGCCGCTGGGCCTGCACCAGGGCCGCTTCGACCTGCGCGACGGCCTCAACTTCAACCGCGGTTTTGCCGACCTGGCGCCGGCCGCGGCCAGCACGCTGGCCGGC
>JBASTF010000830.1:0-2314 GCA_049274755.1 Rubrivivax sp.
GTCGCGCGCTGTGCACCACGGCGGCCACCAGGGCGTCCACGCTCTCGGCCACCGCCGACGGCAGGGCCAGCGGCGCCAGCGCCTCGCGCACGTTCCAGCCGTAGTCGCCCTGCAGCGCAAACACCGCGTCGGCCTCTTCCAGCGCCCAGGGCAGCTGGGCCTTCATCGTGCCCAGCTTCATCGTGTTCGAACGCGGTTCGAACACGGCCAGGATGCGTTCGACGCCGACCTTGCGCCGCAGCCCGGCGATGGTGGTGTGCATCGCCGTCGGGTGGTGGGCGAAGTCGTCGTAGACCTTGACGCCCGAGGACTCGCCGCGCAGTTCCATGCGCCGGCGCACGTTCTCGAAGCGGGCCAGCGCTGCCGCCGCGACATCCGGCGCCACGCCCACGTGTTCGGCGGCGCCGATGGCGGCCAGCGCGTTCATCTGGTTGTGTTCGCCGATCAGCGGCCAGTCGACACGGCCCAGCTTCAGGCTGCCGCGCAGCACGTCGAAGGCATGCGGTTCGCCGCGGGCGCACAGGCCGCCGGGTTCTTCGCGTTTGGTGCCGAAACGCTGCACCTCGCTCCAGCAGCCGCGCTGCAGCACGCGCTGCAGCGCTTCGTCGCGTGCGTTGACGACCAGGCGGCCGCTGGCCGGCACGGTGCGCACCAGGTGGTGGAACTGGGTCTCGATGGCGGCCAGGTCGGGAAAGATGTCGGCGTGGTCGTGCTCCAGGTTGTTCAGCACCGCGGTGCGGGGCCGGTAGTGCACGAACTTGCTGCGTTTGTCGAAGAGGGCTGTGTCGTATTCGTCGGCTTCGATGACAAAACACTGGCCCTGGCCCAGCCGCGCCGAGACGCCGAAGTTCTGCGGCACGCCGCCGACCAGGAAACCCGGCTGCAGCCCGGCCTGGTCCAGCACCCAGGCCAGCATCGAGGTGGTCGTCGTCTTGCCGTGTGTACCGGCCACCGCCAGCACGTGGCGGCCCTGCAGCACGTTGTCGGCCAGCCATTGCGGGCCGCTGGTGTAGCGGGCACCGGCGTCGAGGAGGGCCTCCATCAGCGGGTTGCCGCGTGTGACGACGTTGCCGATGACAAACACGTCGGGCGCCAGCGCCATCTGCTCGGCGCCGAAACCTTCGATCAGCTCGATGCCCAGCGCACGCAGCTGATCGCTCATCGGCGGGTAGACGCCGGCGTCGCAGCCGGTCACACGGTGGCCGGCTTCACGCGCCAGGGCGGCCAGCCCGCCCATGAACGTGCCGCAGATGCCGAGGATGTGGAGATGCATGCGGCCATTCTAGGAGCCGCAGCATCCCGTCACGGCGTCAGGGAACGGGCGCAGAAGGCCGCCAGCCGCTGCAGGAAGTCGGCATGGCGGCCGGCATCGGTGAAGCTGTGGCTCTCGTCGTCGTTCGCGCGCTCGACACGCAGCGTCGGCTGCACATCCAGCTGGCGCGTCGACGGCCGGTGGCCGCAGTAGCCGCAGTAGCCGCCGGTGTCGCCGCCGGCATCGCGCCTGGTTTCCTGCACGGTGGTGCCACCACACCAGCGGTCGGCACAGGCGGAGCGCAAGTCGCATGTTGTCGTCTCCCTGCTTGGCCGCGGCGAAGCCTTTGTCGTGGCGGCATGCTGGCCCGGCTCTGCTAGGCTTTGCGCATGCAGCAAGGTGTGGGATGGCACTGGCTGGCCACCCACCCCGTGGCCTACCCGGCGCTGGAGGTCGTGCACATCGCCGGCATCGCGCTGCTGCTGGGCAACCTGGTGCTGCTGGAACTGCGGCTGTGGGGGCGCGGTGCGGCCCTGCCGCTGCTGCCGCTGGCGCGGCTGTCGCTGGGGCTGGCGCTGGGCGGGTTTGCACTGGTGGCGCTGAGCGGGCTGCTGATGTTCGCCGCACACCCGCTGGAGATGCTGAGCAACCGCGCTTTCGTGCTGAAGATGGGCCTGGTGGCGGCAGCGGGCGTCAACGCCGGCGTGTTCCATGTCCGCGGTGGCCTGCAGCGCTTCGATGGCGTGGCGCGGCTGCAGGCCGTGTTGTCGCTGGGGCTATGGCTCACGGTCATCATCTGCGGTCGCTGGATCGCCTACCTGTAGAGGAGCCTTCGATGCAACGACGTTTGTTCAGCGCCGCCGCGGGCACGCTGCTGGTGCTGCCTTTGAGCGCACGCGCCCACCATGGCTGGAGCAGCTTCGACCAGGCACGGCCGCTGTGGCTGGAAGGCCGGGCCACCAAGGTCAGCTGGCGCAACCCGCATGCCGAGTTCGAACTGGAACTGCCGGCCGAGCCGCGGCTGCCTGCCGACCTGGCCAGCCGCACGCTGCCGCCGCAGAG
>JBASTF010000831.1:0-1596 GCA_049274755.1 Rubrivivax sp.
CCGACGACGTCAACGCAGCCGTGGCCGCGGCCCAGGCGGCGCAGCCGGCCTGGGGCGAGATGCCGCCGATCCGCCGCGCGCGTGTGCTGAACAACTTCCTGGCGCTGCTGAACCAGCACAAGGACACGCTGGCCGCGATGATCACCGCCGAGCACGGCAAGGTCTTCACCGACGCGCAGGGCGAGGTCAGCCGCGGCATCGACATCGTCGAGTTCGCCTGCGGTGTGCCGCAGCTGCTGAAGGGCGACTACACCGACCAGGTCAGCACCGGCATCGACAACTGGACGCTGCGCCAGCCGCTGGGTGTGGTCGCCGGCATCACGCCGTTCAACTTCCCCTGCATGGTGCCGTGCTGGATGTTCCCGGTGGCCCTGGCCTGCGGCAACGCCTTCATCCTGAAGCCCAGCGAACGCGACCCCAGCCCCAGCCTGTTCATGGCCCAGCTGCTGCAGCAGGCCGGTCTGCCCGATGGCGTGTTCAGTGTCGTGCAGGGCGACAAGGCAGCCGTCGACACGCTGCTGCGCCACCCCGACGTGAAGGCGCTGAGCTTCGTCGGCAGCACGCCGATTGCCGAATACATCTACGAAACCGGCGCCCACCACGGCAAACGTGTGCAGGCCCTGGGCGGCGCCAAGAACCACATGGTGGTGATGCCCGACGCCGACCTCGACCAGGCCGTCGACGCACTGATCGGCAGCGCCTACGGCTCGGCCGGCGAACGCTGCATGGCCATCAGCGTGGCCGTGCTGGTGGGTGACGTGGCCGACAGGATCGTGCCCAAGCTGGCCGAACGCGCGCGCCAGCTGAAGATCAAGAACGGCATGGAGCTCGATGCCGAGATGGGCCCCATCGTCACGAAGGAAGCACGCGACCGCATCGAAACCTACATCGGCATCGGTGTCGAGGAAGGTGCGCAGCTGGTCGTCGACGGGCGTGGCCACCAGGTGCCGGGCTTCGAGGCCGGTTTCTTCACCGGCGGCACGCTGTTCGACCACGTGACGCCAGCCATGCGCATCTACAAAGAAGAGATCTTCGGCCCGGTGCTGGCCTGTGTGCGCGCCAAGACCTTTGCCGACGCGCTGCAGCTGGTCAACGACCATGAGTTCGGCAACGGCGTGGCGCTGTTCACCAGCGACGGCGGTGTGGCACGCGAGTTCTCGCGCCGTGTGCAGGTGGGCATGGTCGGCATCAACGTGCCGATCCCGGTGCCGATGGCCTGGCATGGTTTCGGCGGCTGGAAACGCAGCCTGTTTGGCGACATGCATGCCTATGGCGAAGAAGGTGTGCGCTTCTACACCAAGCAGAAGAGCGTGATGCAGCGCTGGCCGGACAGCATCGCCAAGGGTGCCGAGTTCGTGATGCCGACGGCCAAGTGATGCAGCGCCGTGTTTTGCTGTCGGCCGCGGCACTGCTGCCGCTGCTGGCACGTGCACAGGCTGCGGCGGCCTTCAGTGCCGAGGACCTGGCCCATGCCGGCGCGCTGCGCGAGCTGGCGCTGCGCGACAACGAAGCCTGGCAACTCGTCGAGTCGCTGACCACCGATATCGGCGCGCGGCCTGCCGGTTCGGCGGCCGATGCCCGCGCTGCCGCCTGGGG